>JASHVC010000357.1 GCA_030039655.1 Xanthobacteraceae bacterium
GTTTGGACAATTTGGGCGAGCAGCGTGTCGCGCCCGACCTTTTCGGCGCGCATGACGAAGCTGCCGGAGCGGTTCAGCGTTCCGGCGATGACTTTCTCGTCTTGATCCTTGCTCACAGGCATCGACTCGCCGGTGACTATCGACTCGTCCACCGCGGAACGACCTTCGATCAGCACGCCGTCCACGGGAATTTTCTCTCCGGGCCGCACGCGCAGCCGATCGCCAACGATCACGGCGTCCAGCGGTACGTCCTCGTCGCCGCCGTCAGCGCGCAGGCGCCGTGCGGTCTTGGGCGCAAGTTCGATCAGCGCGCGGATTGCGCTCATCGTCGAGGCGCGTGCGCGCAACTCAAGCACTTGGCCGAGCAGCACCAGCACGGTAATGACAGCCGCGGCTTCGAAATAAAGCGCGATTCCGCCATGGGCATCGCGAAAATCGGGAGGAAAGATGCTTGGCGCCAGCAGGGCGACGACGCTGTACGCATAAGCAACGCCAATCCCCAACGCGATCAGGGTGAACATGTTGAGATTGCGCGTGATGACCGACTGGGCGCCGCGGACGAAGAAAGGCCAGCCGCCCCACAGCACTACCGGTGTCGCCAGAACGAACTGAGCGAAATCCGGTAGCCGGCTGGAGGCATGCCACAGGCCAAAATGGCTGCCCATCTCCAAGGTGAAGACGGGCGCCGTCAGCGCCGCCGAGATCCAGAATCGCCGCGTCATGTCGGCGCGCTCGCCGCCTGGGTCATCCTCTGCGGCCGCGCCCGCTTCGGGCTCCAGCGCCATGCCGCAGATTGGGCAGTGGCCTGGGCCAATCTGTCGGATCTCAGGATGCATCGGGCAGGTGTAGATCGTGCCTTCAGGCTGCGCCGGCGGCGGAGCAGCCGCTCGCCGCAGATATTTCTCTGGATCAGCGGCAAATCTGCTGCGGCAGCCCGCGGAGCAGAAGAAGTACGTTTGGCCGTCGTTGCTATGACGATAGGCGCTCGTTGCCGGGTCGACCTTCATGCCGCAC
This sequence comes from Xanthobacteraceae bacterium, assembly GCA_030039655.1. Next base: position 1,015 of record JASHVC010000357.1, read on the forward strand.
ACCGGATCGGTGGCGGTCGCCGCCGCGGCGCGGGCGGTGTGCGAGCAAGCCGCATGATCCATAATGGAAAGTCCTTGAAACGGGTACCCGGTAGGGGTATATAGCGGGCATGCGGCCTCTTGCCAAGACATCGGTGCTCAAGCGCCTCAAACGGATCGAGGGGCAGGTGCGCGGCCTATCGCGCATGGTCGAGGACGACCGTTACTGCATCGACATCGTCACCCAGCTCTCGGCAGCGCGCGCGGCGTTGCGTAAGGCCGAGGAAGAGATTCTCGCCGATCACGTGGCCCATTGCGTCGAGCACGCGATCGCTTCCGGTAACAAGGGTGAGCAGCGGCGCAAGGTCAGCGAATTGATCGACGTGCTTTCGCGCAGCGACCGATGAAGCGGCGAAAAGCGGCACCCGGAAGCGATAAGTCTCGGCCGCCGCGCGGCCGGCGATCTCCGTTAATTGATATCAAACGCGTCTACGATAAAGCCGCCCCAGACGACGGCGTGCGTATTCTTATCGATCGGCTGTGGCCGCGTGGTTTGTCCAAGGCGGAGCTGAAGCTCGACGCGTGGCCGCGGGCGCTGTCGCCATCGACCGAGCTGCGCAAATGGTACGGCCACGATCCGAAGCTCTTTGCCGAGTTTCGCCGCCGCTATCGCGCAGAACTTGCCGACCATAAGGAAGATATCGCAGATCTCCGGGCGATGATCAAAGGACGCAAAGCGACGTTGCTCACGGCCACGCGCGAGCTTGAACTCAGCCACGCCGTCGTGTTGCGCGAGCTGTTGGAGAAAGCCTGAGCTGGCTCAGGCGAACTTCTTCCGCGCCAGCATGGCGCCAGCGCCGAGCGCTTGAAGCTTTTTCTCGGCGATGTCGCGGTGCATCGGCGCCATGCCGCAATTTGTCGACGGGACGATCTTGTCCTTAGCCACGTACTTGGTGACTTCGGCGATCACGCTGGCGACTTCCTCGGGTGTCTCGATCTTGTCGGTGGCGACATCGATGACACCGACCTGCACCTCCTTGCCCTCGAGCAGCTTGAGCACGCCCATCGGCACCTGGGAATGGATGCACTCGATGGACACCTGATCGATCTTGCTCTTGGCGAGCGCGGGAAAGAATTTCTCGTATTGCCGCCACTCGGTGCCGAGTGTCGCTTTCCAGTCGATGTTGGCCTTGATGCCGTAGCCATAGCAGATATGAACCGCGCTTTTTGCGGCCACGCCGTCAATGGCGCGGTGCAAAGCTTCGATTCCCCATCCGGCGGCCTGTTCCATGTAGACATTGAAGGCGGGCTCGTCGAATTGGATCACATCGACGCCGTCGGCGGCAAGGCCGCGCGCCTCTTCGTTGAGCAGCCCGGCAAACGCCATCGCCATTTTTACACGATCGCCGTAATGGGCATCCGCAATGGTGTCCACGATGGTCATCGGGCCGGGCAGGGTGAATTTCAGTTGTTTGGTCGTGTGAGCGCGCGCCAACCGCGCTTCGCGCGCGTGTACGCGGGAGCGCAGCTTTAGTTCGCTGGTCACGGTTGGACACATGGCTTTGTAACGGTCGTTGCGAATCCCCATCTCGATCTTTTTGTTGAAGTCGATGCCGCCGACAGCTTCGAGAAAGCCGTGCACGAAATGCTGGCGCGCCTGCTCGCCATCACTGACGATATCGATGCCGGCATCCTCCTGCGCTTTAATCGCAAGCAGCGTGGCGTCGTCCTTGGCGGCCGCCAGCTCTTCGCCTTGAACACGCCATGGCGCCCAGAGCTTGTTCGGCTCGGCGAGCCACGAAGGCTTTGGCAGGCTGCCAGCAATTGTGGTGGGGAACAGATGATCTGTCGTGGCTTTTGTGGCCATGGGTGCAGCTTTTTCAGGTATGCGAACAATCAGGTGAGCGATAACGCGGCGGGCGGCCGCCAATCATAAAGCCAATCGTAGTGGTGTAGGAGGCGCGCGCCGCCAAGCGTGTGCATTGCCAGATTGCGCACCATAGCCCGCACGCCACTCAGGTGGTAGCGGGCGCCGTTGCGTGCGGCCAAACGTTGCACTTTGGATGCGCGTGCGTGGCGTGCCGCCCAATAGGCCTGCAGTGCCGAGGTAGGATCGTCCGGTGAGCGTGCCAGGCATTCAGCGACGACGGCCGCATCCTCGATGGCCATGGCGGCGCCTTGCGCCAGATACGGAAGCATCGGATGGGCAGCGTCCCCTAAGAGCGCTACCGGACCCTGCGACCAGCGCGGGATCGGCTTAAGGTCGTAAAGGGCCCACTTCAGCCAGCTCTCAGGCGTGCCGATCAAGGAAATCGCTTGCGGCGCCCAATCACTCTTTGAGAGTCGTTGGAGCAAGTCTGCCCGCGAAGCCGACTCGCTCCATCCCGGCGCGTTCCAGGTGTCGTCCATAATAAGGACGATGTTGATAAGGCAGCCGCCTTTGACCGGGTAGTGAACCAAGTGTGCGGTGGGCCCGAGCCAGAGGCGCACCACCGGTTCGACGAAATCGGGTGAAACTTCTCTCGCTGGAATGAGGGCCCGCCACGCCGCGCGTTGTGCAAACCGCGGCGCTTCGCCGTAGCCGAGACGTTTGCGCGTCGTCGACCACAGTCCATCGGCAGCGATAAAGGCGTTTCCTGTTTGGTTGAGAGCGCCGGTGGTGCTGCGAGCCGAGATCGTGACGCTATTTGTTTGAGAGACGAAATCGTCGACGCGGGTTCCGAGCTTCAAGGTGATGCTGGGAGTTTGCGCAACAGCGCTGGCGAGGGTCGCCTGCAGGTCGCCACGATGGATCACCCAATAAGGCGCACCGTAACGTTGCGCGGCTGTTTCGCCAAGCGGCATACGCACGATTTCCCGGCTGCTTTGGGCGTTGAACACATGCAGGGCGGTTGGTGCGACCACGTGCGCCCGCAAAGACTCGTTAAGCCCGAGGCTGATCAATGCGCCCGCAGCGTTGGGGGAGAGCTGGACGCCGGCACCGGTTTCTTCAAGGCGCTCAGCCTGCTCCAGCACGACGACATGAAATCCGCTCCGCGCTAACGCCAGGGCCGCGGTCAACCCACCGATACCGGCGCCCCCAATAATGGCAATCCGCGTAGACGTGAGGCGTTACTCCGGCGGGTCTCAGGTGATGACGTAGTGCAAGGCGCACTCGGCCGGCCTTGCGGCGTCGGGTGCCAGGGACGGATCGTGGCGGTAATGGGTAGAGCAATAGGGGCAGACGTAGTCGGCGTCTTCGCCCATGTCGCAGAATATGTGGGGGTGGTCGTAGGGTGGCGTCGCGCCGATGCACATGAATTTCTTCGCGCCGATGTCAATGACCGGAACGCCCGGATTGTTATGAAAATGGGGGACGACTTCGTCGCTCATGCCGCGTTGCTCGTGCGCTGTAGCGTAGCCCTTCCTGATTTCGGCGGCACCATAGCGGTCACTCACGGAGATTCCTAGCAAAGCGTTGCCCTGATCGGGCTGGTGCGCTCTAAGCTGCAGCCATGCCGAATTTTGTCCACGATGGTGTCGAAATCGCTTTTCTGGATGAGGGCGAGGGCGAACCTATCGTGCTCGTGCACGGTTTTGCATCGAACAAGGAAGTGAATTGGGTTGCCCCTGGCTGGGTAACGACCCTGACCGGCGCCGGCCGTCGGGTCATTGCGCTCGACAATCGCGGCCATGGCGCCTCGGCGAAACTTTACGATCCGGCCGCCTACCACTCCTCGACCATGGCTGAGGATGTGCGCGCGTTGCTTGATGGCCTGTCCCTGCCGCGCGCCGATGTCATGGGGTATTCGATGGGGGCGAGGATCGCCGCATATCTGGCGTTGGCGCATCCGCAACGGGTACGCTCGGTGGTGCTGGGCGGTCTCGGGGCTCATCTGGTCGGGGAGGGCGGCATCGGCGGTCTCAGGCCGTCGGAGACGATCGCGCAAGGGTTGGAAGCCCCGAGCCTCGCCGATGTGACCGATCCGACGGCCCGGCAATTTCGCAGCTTTGCTGACCAAACGCATTCCGATCGGCGAGCGCTCGCCGCCTGCCTGCGCGGTTCGCGTCAGACGCTCAGCCGGGCCGAGGTCAGCCGTATCGCCGTGCCGGTGTTGGTTGCGGTCGGCACCAAGGATCAGATTGGCGGCTCGCCGCAAGAGCTTGCCGCAGTGATACCTGGTGCGCAGGTGCTGGAAATCCCCAATCGGGACCACATGTTGGCTGTGGGCGATAGAGTCTTTAAGGCCGGGGTGCTCGAGTTTCTCAAAAAACGTCCATAGGTCACTGACCGATTTATCAGCCATTGAGCTATGCCTGAGGCCCATATCGGAGGCCTTGGTTTTGGCGCTTTGAGCACCAATCTTGTGGTAAAAGGCGAAAGTCTTTGTTGCGGCTCCCGGGAGGCACTGGCATGGCGCAGTATCAGACGAAGCCGGCAATCGACACAGTCGATCCAGTATGGGCGCGCGTCCGCCGCGAGGCTGAGGAAGTGGTCCGGCGCGAGCCGGAGCTTGCATCCTTTATCTATTCGACGGTTCTGCACCACGACACGCTTGAAGCCGCAGTCGTCTATCGGCTGGCGGAACGGCTCAACCACGCGGCGCTGTCGAGCGGCCTCATTCGTCAAGCCTACATGGATGCGTTCAAGGACACGCCCTCGATCGGCGAGGATTTTCGCGCGGACCTCATGGCGACCGTCGATCGCGATCCGGCGACGCGTCGCCTGATTGAGCCCGTGCTCTACTACAAGGGCTTCCACGCCATTCAGACCTATCGGTTGGCCCATTGGCTATGGATCAAGGGCCGCCGCGACTTCGCTTTGTACCTGCAAAGCCGTTCCTCGGCGGCGTTCCAAACGGACATTCATCCGGCGGCGAAGATCGGGCGCGGCATTTTCCTCGATCATGCCACGAGCCTCGTGGTCGGAGAGACCGCGGTAGTCGAGGACGACGTCTCGATCTTGCACGGCGTGACGCTGGGCGGCACCGGCAAGGAAGCTGGAGACCGTCACCCCAAGATTCGGTACGGGGTCATGATCGGCGCCGGCGCGAAGGTGCTGGGAAATATCGAAGTCGGTCACTGCGCGCGGATCGCTGCCGGCTCGGTGGTGATCAAACCGGTGCCCAATAATGTCACGGTGGCGGGCGTGCCGGCGAAGGTGATCGGTGTTGCCGGCTGTCCGGAGCCCGCGCGCTCCATGGACCAGATGTTCCAGGACGAAGAACTTTAACGGAAACGGCCCTTCCGGCCTGCGATTGTTGTCGCCGCTGCCTCGTGCTATGCGGACGGCGCGGGAGGTGCGCGGTGGACGTGCAAGAAGTCAGGAAACTCGACGCTTATCTCAAGAAGCTGTTTGGCAACGCGCGCCTTCGCGTGGTGCCG
>JASHVC010000358.1 GCA_030039655.1 Xanthobacteraceae bacterium
CGGGCCCATGGTGATGCCTTTCTCCAAGCCATCCCCGACCTTCACGCCGTTCGCGTATTCGGTGAAGCGCTTGAGGAAACGTGAATACACGTCCTCCTGCACATAGAAGCGCGTCGGCGAGATGCAAACCTGGCCGGCATTGCGATATTTGAATGCCGCGATCGTGTCGGCCGCTTTCTCGGGATCGGCATCGGCGAACACGACGACCGGCGAATGGCCGCCGAGCTCCATAGTGGTGCGCTTCATGCCCTTGGCGGCGAGCGCCGCCAAATGCTTACCGACCGGGATCGAGCCCGTGAAGGAAATTTTGCGGACCACATCTTTGCTGAGCAGATATTCGGAAACCTCGGCGGGAATCCCGAATACAAGGTTGAGCACGCCCGCGGGCACGCCGGCGTCAGCGAAGCAGCGTACCAACTCGACGCATGCGCCAGGCGTTTCTTCCGACGCTTTCAGAATGAGCGAGCAGCCGGCCGCAAGCGCGCCGCCGATCTTGCGCGCCGGTGTCAGCACCGGAAAGTTCCAAGGCGTGAATGCGGCGACGACACCGATCGGTTCCTGGATCACCAGTTGGCGCACACCTCTCCCGCGGCCCGGCACGATGCGGCCGTAGGATCGGCGGCCCTCTTCGGCGTACCAGTCGATGATATCGGCCGACGTGGTCACCTCGGCGCGCGCTTCCGGATAAGGCTTGCCTTGCTCCAGCACCATGATCTTGGAGATCGCGTCGATGCGCTCGCGCATCAGGTCAGCGGCCTTATGCATGATCCTGCAGCGGTCATACGCCGAGGTCGCCCGCCACACCTTGAAACCTTTTTCAGCGGCTTCGAGTGCCGTATCGAGATCGGCCTTGCTAGCGTGCGGAAGCTGGGCCAGCGGCTTCTCCGTCGCCGGGTTAATCACGTCCTCGCCCTTGCGGCCGTTGCCGCCGAGCCATTTGCCGTCGATAAAAAGTTCGAGATTGCCGTACATGACCGTCCTCGCTTGGTGTCGTTGGGGGCTTTTCTTGGTCCGGGATTTAGCAGGTTTTTACAGGCCAGTCATGGCCGGGCTTGTCCTGGCCATCTCGATGCAAGTTGCACGACGGTGCCCACCCAAGCGAGATGCGCGGGTCAAGCCCGCGCATGACCATTTCGCTACATGCGCGTCGGATCGATCACGAAATTGGTGAAGCCGCCGTTGCGATCGTCCATGCCGGCCAGTACCTCGTTGACCTTAGACAACGGCGATACGCGATGTTCAAGGACGGAAAGATCGAGAGTGCCCGCGTCCGCCATAGCGACCATGTCTTCGCCCTCGCCGGTGGTGAACCACACCGACCCTTGCAAACCAATGCGATTGGTCATCATCCAGAATGCATTCAGCGGCAGCGTTTCCATCACGGCGCCGACGTTCACGGCACGCCCGCCGCGGCGCAGGCAAAACAGCGCGCGCATCATGGCGCTCGCGGGCGCGCCGGGCGGCAAACAATCGATCATGCCGTCAACGCCATGGCCGTCGGTCAGCCTCTTCGCCCAGGCCACGAGCGGATCGGGCTGTGTAGGACCCGCGCCGGAGGACGGCGCATTGGGGACGGACAGAACTTCGATGCGTTGGGGCGCGAGTTCTTTGACGCGATTGAGTAGAGCTGCATTGCGGCCGGTGCCGAGAATTTTGGTCGCGCCCATCGCCAACGCGAGCTGCGCGGCGTTGAGGCCGAGCTGGCCGCTGATGCCGTTGATCAACAACGTCTGTCCGGGCCCGACGCCGATTTTCTTCATCGCCGCGTAGGCGGTGCCCAAATAGCCGAGGCGTGCCGCGGCCTCAAAGCTCACACTGTCGGGCAGCTTCACTAAAGAGCTCGCCGGCGCTGTGATGAACTGCGCCAGCCCGCCATACGGATACGCGCGCATGATCTCTTGCGAGCGGCCGAAATAACCCTGCAGCGTCCAGCTCGGACAATCGTAGGCTTGGCCGCCGCGGCACATCCGGCACGAGCCGCACGAACGCCCCGGATTGACGTAGACACGCTCGCCCGGACGGACCTGCCACACCTGCTCGCCGACCTTGGCGACCACGCCGGCCGGATCGAGGCCGAAGATGGCCGGCAGCGGCGGCATCATTTTGTTGTCCGGCGTGAGCGTGCCAAAGTAGTTGCTGACCACGCGGGTAAGGTTGGGCACGACGCCGCAGGCCTTGACCTCGACCAGCACATCGGTCGGCCGTGGCTCCGGCACCTCGATGCGATCGAGCGTCATCGGCGCTCCGTAAGCGTGCAGCCGCGCCGCGATCATGGTAGCCATGAGGCTCCTCCCAGTCCGTCATACGCGGGCTTGACCCGCGTCTCCATGCTGAACCGCGCATACGCGAAAGCTTCGCGAAGCTTTCAGCTGCTTCGCTTCAGCATGGATTGGCGGATCAAGTCCGGCAATGACGAAATAGCGAAAGCGTTCTCGCGGCGCGTTGTCCGCATGTGTGTCACGCGGCCGACAAGCGGATGCTGTATTAGCGGCAAACTTTGCCGGGGACCATATCCGCGACAAGACCATCAAGACGCGCTGCAAAAAATGCCGCGCGCAAAAAATGTTTCACTTCTGAAATTCGCAGTGTAAATGCTGGAGACGAGAACTACAAAGTAGCGCGTCCAAACACTAACGTTCCCCACGAGAGAAGACATCAGATCATGCGCGCTCCCAGCGTACTAATCGTCATCGTCACGGGCGTGTTCGCGGTTTATGGAGTTTGGGAGCACTTCGGAGTCCCAATCATTCCGGAAATAGATTTACCACTGATTGGCTCCACAAAGGGAATACTGCCTTTCTTGGCGGCCCATTCGTTCTGGATGGTGTTTTTGGCCTGGCTGGCGCTTGCGATCGCAGTGTTCTTGCCGAAGCACTCCCGCGAGAAGAGAGCAAACCTCTGAGCCGCCACGCAGGGGGGCGTCGCCCCCAATCATTCTCCGACGGTGCGCACGACGCTTGAGGTCGGCAGGGCGCTGACGGCGCTGCCGCCAAATTCCTTCATGATCGTGGCGTCGTATTCCGGCAGCGTCGCCGCCGGCTCTTTTGCCCTCACCTGCACGATCTTGAAGCCGCTCGCCTTGAGCTGAGCCAAAATCTCCGGCAATGCCAGTGAGGTCGGATGCTGGAAGTCATGCATCAGGATGATGCCTTTGCCGCGCTTCTTCAGCTTGGTCATCACGGAGGCGATGACCTGCTCGGGCTTGTGCATCTTGAAGTCGAAGGAATCGATGTCGGTCGAGAAGATGCCGAAATTTCGCGTACCCAGATAGGAGAGCATCTCGGGCGGCTGGCTCAACCCGGGGAAGCGAAAGAACGGCGACTCGGGCTCTCCCAAGGCGGCGTGCACGGCACTTGCGCCTTTCTCAAATTCCTCTTTGGCCTGGTCGATCGTCAGCTTCGCTAAATCGGCATGGGACCAGGTGTGGGATCCAATCGTGTGCCCCGCCGCCGCCACTTGCTTGAGGATTTCGGGATGCCACATGGCGTGCTTGCCGATGGGGAAGAACAGGCCCTTAGTGCACTGCGCCGCGAGGGCCTTGAGGACGGCCGGTGTGTTGCCGGGCCACGGGCCGTCGTCGAAGGTCAGCACCACCTCATTCTCGCGCAGGAAATCGTAGGCCTTAAAGTGCTCGAAGCCGAAGCCGGGCCCGCCTGTCGTATCGATCTCCACGATGCGGGAGACACCGAGCGCATTTGCATTTTCGCAGGCCGGGCTCGACGCTGCGGCAACCATGGGACGGCTCGGCGCCGGAAATGCAGTCGGGGTGGCCGCAATCGTGGTGCGGCTTGGCGTCGGGAATGCATTCGGGGCAGGCGGCAGAAAAGCCTCCGGAGGCGCTGACGGAGTTTGCATTCCGGCCGGCAAGGTTGGACGCGCAGCAATTGTCCCGGTGATCAGTTCCGGTTCCGCCTTGCGGATCGTATACTCGCGGCCAAACATGAAGCTTGTCAGCCCCACGGCGAACGCAACGCCGCTTACGGTGGCCAGAAACGCTAATTTAGGCATCGAACTGTTTCCCCAAACGCAACAGCCGTCCGCTGGCGCGTGGCAGTCACCATCGTGCGAAATTGATTAATTTTCGGTTTGGTCGAGCGTCGGGCGCTCGCGGCGCCGATGACCGCGGCCTCTGGACTTACCCGCGCAGACTTGCAAGCTCGACCGGTTGATCGAATAACGTTCCGATCCGTTTCAGTACTTCGGCGGCGCGATCGGCACTCCAGCCGCCGTGCCGCGCATTGAGCAAAAACTTTTCCTCGATGTCGGTACGGGTCAACGGCTCCTGCACGCCGCCGCGCATATAGGACTGGCGCTGCTCCACCACCGAGCCGTCGCGCAGCGTGGCACGGACGTGGCCGGTGAAATTCTTCGGATACGGATTATTCGGGTCGATCTGATAACGGACCTTGGCGGCGAGCGCGAGCACTTTGGGATCGCGCACTGCCGTATCGGTGAAATCGCCCAGGCCCACATTGCCGCGGACAAAACCCGCGGCGATGCAGTAAGGCGTAGAGAATTTGCCGGCGTAACCATTGGCGGGGTGCCGCTTCGCCGCTAGCGGTTCCCACAGCCGATGCACCGTGCCCTCGCCGACTTCGCACACCATCTCGGCCACGTCGTCGGCCTTGATGCCGCGCGCGGCGAGCGCGCGCGCGCAGTCGATGTAGGGATGCGTCATGGTCCCGCACGGATAGGCCTTGAAAGCCAACGTCTCGGTGACCCATTTTTTTCCGAAGTCGCCGATCAGCGCCTCGTAATCGCCTTTGGTCGCATGGGCGAACGCGTGGAAGAAACCATGCACGCCTTCGAACACCGTGCGCGGCCCGTTGAAACCCGCGCGGCCGAGCAGCGCCGCCTGCAAGCCCGACTGCGCCGCCCATCCGGCGTGCAGCCGCTTGGTCCACGCGCCTTCCGCCAGATATTCGATGATGCCGCTTGCCATCGAGGCGGCGGTGCCGAGCGCGTCGACCAACTGGCGCGGCGTAAGCTTGAGTGCGGCGCCGACACCGGCCGTTGCGCCCATGGCGCCGAACACGGCGGTCGGATGGAAGCCGGCCTTATGGGTGAGGGTCGGCGCCACAAGCCCGAGCCGGCATAGAGTCTCGACGCCGACAGCGATGCCGAGGAGGGCGGCGCGACCGTCGAGCTTGTGCCGTTCGCAAGCGGCCAGCACCGCCGGCACGATGACGGCGCCCGCGTGCACCGGGCCGCCCTCGAACGTGTCGTCGAAATCCTCGCCGTGGATGGCGGTGCCGTTGACCAGCCCCGCGCCTGCGGCCGTCAGCGTCCGCGCGTGGCCGATGGCCGTGCACGGCCCGTCATCGTCGCACGCCGCGAGCGCGGCCTTCACATAATCTTCGTTGCGCGCCGTGACGGCGAGCCCGATCACGTCGATCAAGAGCTCGTCGCATTTGACGCGCACGGCGCTCGGCAATCGCGCCCCATCCAATGCGCAGATTTTCTGCGCGAGAGTTTCGGCGACAGCGACTCGGGGCAGATCGGGGGATGTCATGTTTGCCTTGTACGTTTCCCAAACGCAGCGCACCACGCAGTGTTGCGCCACAGTCCGGGGATCGTAGCAAACTCAAAGCCACTAGGCGCAGAGAGCCACTGAGATTGATAACAATCTCGAATTGCATATACAGCAACGCGGTCTTGGCGTTATGCTTCGCCTTAAGGGTCGGGATTGATACCGGCCCGCCGGAGGAATGCCTATGGCAAAGATGAGCGACGTTTCAATCGTCAATTGGAACAAGGCCGAAGCCAAACAAGTCGCGTCCGGGCTTGAAAGGACGAT
>JASHVC010000359.1 GCA_030039655.1 Xanthobacteraceae bacterium
GAGCGGCGTCTTGATCTCCTTCTGGATGACCCGCGCCATCGGCCGCGCGCCCATCGCTTCGTCGTAGCCGTTCTTCACCAGCCAGTTGCGCGCTTCCTCCGACAGCTCGATCGTGACGTTGCGGTCGGCGAGCTGGGCCTCGAGCTGGAGAATGAACTTGTCGACGACGCGCACGTGTCCGCCATTCTTCAGTCTACCGAACAGCACCTCGTCGGCCAGCGGCTTCTTGATGTGCTCCTAGATCACCCGCGCCATAGGCCGGGCGCCCATCAGCTCGTCGTAGCCGTTGGCAATGAGCCAGTTGGACGACTCGTCGGTCAACTCGATGGTCACATCGCGGTCGTCAAGTTGCGCCTCAAGTTGCAGAACAAACTTCTCGACCACCATGGCGATAACCTCGCGCGACAGATGCGCGAAGGTGATGATGGAGTCGAGCCGGTTGCGGAATTCCGGCGCGAACATGCGATTGATCGCCTCCGTGTCGTCGCCTTCCCGCTTGTTGCGGGTGAAGCCGAAGGCGGCCCGCGCCATGTCGGCGGCGCCCGCATTGGTGGTCATGATCAGGATCACGTTGCGGAAGTCGACCTGCTTGCCGTTGTGGTCGGTCAGCTTGCCGTGATCCATGATCTGCAGGAGCACGTTGAACAGATCCGGATGCGCCTTCTCGATTTCGTCGAGCAGGAGCACGCAGTGCGGATGCTGGTCGACGCCGTCGGTCAGCAAGCCGCCCTGGTCGAAGCCCACATAGCCGGGCGGCGCGCCAATCAGCCGCGATATGGTGTGACGCTCCATGTATTCCGACATGTCGAAGCGGATGATCTCGACGCCCAACGTAGCCGCAAGCTGCCGCGCCACCTCGGTCTTCCCGACGCCAGTCGGTCCGGAGAACAGATAACAGCCGATCGGCTTTTCCGGTTCTCGCAAGCCCGCGCGAGCGAGCTTGATCGACGCCGATAATGCCTCGATCGCCTTATCTTGGCCGTAGACCACACGCTTGAGCGTGTCCTGCAGGTGCTGCAGCACCTCGGCATCGTCCTTCGATACCGACTTCGGTGGTATCCGGGCCATCGTGGCGATCGTCGTTTCGATCTCCTTGATGCCGATGGTCCGCTTGCGCTTGCCCTCCGGCAGCAGCATCTGCGCCGCGCCCGATTCATCGATCACGTCGATCGCCTTGTCGGGCAGCTTGCGGTCGTGAATGTAGCGCGAAGACAGCTCGACGGCCGCCTTGATCGCTTCGCTGGTATAGCGGAGCTTGTGATAGTCCTCGAAATAAGGCTTGAGCCCTTTGAGGATTTCGATGGCATCCGGGATCGTCGGCTCGTTGACGTCGATCTTCTGGAAGCGGCGCACCAGCGCCCGATCCTTCTCGAAGTACTGCCGGTACTCCTTATAGGTCGTCGAGCCGATACAGCGCACCGTCCCGGAGGCGAGCGCCGGCTTGAGCAGGTTCGACGCGTCCATGGCGCCGCCAGAGGTTGCGCCGGCGCCGATCACGGTGTGAATCTCATCGATGAACAGGATGGCGCCCGGATAGCCCTCAAGCTCCTTGATGACCTGCTTGAGCCGCTCCTCGAAATCGCCGCGATAACGGGTGCCCGCCAGCAGCGTGCCCATATCGAGGGCGAACACCGTGGCGTTACGCAGCACGTCCGGGACCTCACCGTGGACGATGCGGCGCGCCAAGCCTTCGGCAATCGCGGTCTTGCCAACGCCGGCCTCGCCCACGAACAGCGGGTTGTTCTTCTGCCGCCGGCACAGCACCTGGATCGTGCGGTTGATCTCGGCCTCACGACCGATCAGCGGATCGATCTTGCCCTCGCGCGCCTTCTTGTTGAGGTTGACGCAATAGGCATCGAGCGCGTCGACTTTCTTTTTCTGCTCGTCGCCGGATTTGGAGTCGTTCTCCTCGTCGGAGCCGCGCACCGGCCGCGACTCGGACATGCCCGGCCGCTTGGCGATGCCGTGGCTGATGTAATTGACCGCGTCGTAGCGCGTCATGTCCTGCTCCTGCAGGAAATACGCGGCATGGCTCTCACGCTCGGCGAATATGGCGACCAGGACGTTGGCGCCAGTCACTTCTTCACGGCCCGACGATTGGACATGAATGACGGCGCGCTGGATGACGCGCTGGAAGCCCGCAGTCGGCTTGGAATCCTCCGCGCCGTCGGTGACTAGATTGTCCAGTTCGGATTCCAGATAGGCGACGAGGCTCCGACGCAGCTTCTCCAGATCGACGTTGCACGCCCGCATCACCGCAGCCGCATCCTGATCCTCGATCAGTGCCAGCAGGAGATGCTCCAGCGTGGCGTACTCATGGTGCCGCTCATTGGCGAGCGCGAGCGCCCGGTGCAGCGACTGTTCGAGGCTACGTGAGAACGTTGGCATTTCAGCTTCTCTTCATTTGTATCGGATGCCCCTCCCCAGGAATCACTTTTTCTCCATTATGCATTGCAAAGGATGCTGATGTTTTCGCGCAAAGTCCATAACCTGCGTCACTTTGGTCTCGGCGACCTCATAAGTGAAGATGCCGCACTCGCCGATCCCATGCTGGTGCACGTGCATCATGATGCGCTGCGCAGCCTCGTGGTCCTTGTTGAAGAAACGCTCAAGCACGTGCGTGACGAACTCCATCGGCGTGTAGTCGTCGTTGAGCAGGAGAACGCGGTAGAGGCTCGGCCGCTTGGTCTGCGTACGTGTCTTGGTAATGACCGCGGTGCCCGGGCCGTTGTGATCGCTTTTGCGTTTGCGATCATCATCTGCCATGCGAGGTGGAATTGGCGCGGTATCGTCATTCAGCGGCATTTTCTTGACTATCGTCCAGGCTAGCTCGTTTTGTCTCTCCGTCGGTTGCCGGACGGCTGCCACCCTCCGCACTCCCGACAAGATATAATAGTGATAGCACGGCTTGCGTTCCAGATCGAAGAGCCTGCGCCCATTGCGGGTTTGCCCACCATTACACAGCCTCGCGCTTCCGCCCTCCTCGGCCGCCATTGACGATCAACGATTCCACAACAGCAACTCCGAAATTGTGGCAAATGATCCAAGCGCGAGGCTATTTTCGCGCAACAGCGTGGCAATGGCACACGTGGCAAGCTGAATTCATTTTTAATTGCGGCGCCACGCGGGTGACAAATTAACCTGCCTTCGCGCTCGCACACTTGGACTAATCCGGCGAGCATCGATCCGAGCGTCGCATTCACACCCAAGGTCGTGGGACCTTGCACGACGAGATGTTCTACCGGCGCTGCCGGCCCGCCGGGCTTTCGCTCACCCAAACCCTCACTTCATCGCTGAAGCCTTGGCAAACGCACCCTCGTACGGCTTGTACACCTGCTTCGCGAGATCGACGTAAAGCTCGCTCAGCTTGGTCGCCTCAGCGACGAAATCCTCATAGGATGACCGCAGGTATTGGGATTGCGCCTCCAGGGCCTTCTCCGGACTCTTGGCGCCTATAAGCTTCTCCCAGGCTGCAGCCGAAGATTCGGCCGACTTCTTGGAGAAATCGACCATCTCTACCGCAATCGCCTGAGCACCTTTCGTCCACACACCGAACGACGCGAGCGCAGCATCCACGCCGCTTTTGCCGAATTTTTGCACGTCTTCGTTCGTCATAATCGACCCTGCCGGCGAGTGCCGCCGCCTCTCCAGATTGAAGGACCCGAGGCTCGGCGCCTCTTGCCTTGAAAACGCCTTTTCCGTCGCTAAGAATTAATCATAGTGCGGCGCACAAAAAGCGCAACAGTGTCGGCGCTTTGCACCATGAAATGCAAGGGACTTAACCCTTTCGCAAGGGCGTTCTCGTAGTCTGATTGACCGTGTCGTGTGGGTGACGACCGGTCGTCGAAGTGGGGTGTTGTTTCTCTTAGCCTGAAGGATGAGCGGGGCACGCTTGGCTCCTTCGTGATGAGAGAAGCACCGTCCCAAGGGAGTTAAGAAGGGGTGAGCTCCGCCGTGGGGCTCTACACGCGTTAAGGGACGGGGTGCGTAATGGGTTGGGTGAGTACGGGGGCCCGCCAGGGGCTCCGTAGTTGCGTTTTGGGTCTCGCCGCCGTCGGCGCGGTTCTCATCGTCACCAGCAACGCGGCGGACGCGCGGCATCATCACCATCTGCACGCCTATCTTGTGCACCGCTCAGAGCACCTCCGCCACTACGCCAGCTCGGAAGATTATTCGCCGCCTTCAGCCTCGATCCTCGTCGACGGCAATAACGGCGCGACTCTCGAAGAATCGAACGCGGAAGGACTGCGGCACCCGGCGTCGCTTACCAAAGTGATGACGCTCTACCTGCTGTTCGAGCGTCTAGAGGCCGGAAAGATCGGGCTCGATACGCAGCTTTCTGTTTCCGAGCACGCCGCCGAACAGTCGCCAACCAAACTAGGGCTCAAGCCAGGCCAAACCATCTCGGTTGCGGATGCCATCAAAGGCGTCGTCACCCGTTCGGCAAACGATGCCGCCGTGGTTATCGCTGAGAATCTCGGCGGCAGCGAAAACGCCTTCGCCCAGCTCATGACGCAGAAAGCTCGCGCGCTGGGCATGAGCCACACGACTTACGTCAACGCATCCGGACTACCGGATGACGATCAGGTAACCACCGCACGCGATCAGGCATTGCTCGGACGTGCGATCCAAGATCGCTTCCCGCGCTACTACCGGTTCTTCTCCACGACCGAGTTTGTCTTCCACGGTGTGACCATTCACGGGCACAATCACCTGCTCGGGTCCGTCAACGGCGTTGATGGGATCAAGACCGGGTATATCCGCGCTTCCGGCTTCAATCTGATCACGTCCGTTCATCGCGACGGCCGCTACATCGTCGGCGTCGTGCTCGGCGGCCGCTCAGCGTTCGAGCGTGATGCTCACATGCGGTCTTTGATCGAGGGCAACATCAGACTGGCCTCGGCACAACGTTCCGCGCCGATTATCGCCGAAAGGGCCGTGCCAAAGACCGAGCCGCAGCAGGTTGCGCTTGCCAAGCCGGTACCGGCAGGATCCGAGCCGCCAACTGCGTCGGCGACCGCGCGTACATCGGTCGGTTCAAACGATCCGATCCGGCCACTTCTGGTGAAAACGGTCACTTATCATACGGTCACAGTCCGGACCGCATCGATGATACCAATCCCCGTGCTGGTCCCGGCGACACCATCCGCGCAAGCCCAAACCGAGGCGCCCACAGCCCGCGCTTATGTCGCTTCGAGCGATCCGACGGCGCCTGTGCCGGTCGCCAATCCGCCGACGCCCAAAGCTGAACCTGTCTTGTCCGCTCAACCTGTAAAGTCCTCGTCGGCGAAAGTGGCCAATGCATCGCCCGAGGCAGCACCGCGCACGCACGGCGGATGGGTGGTTCAAATCGGCGCCTTCGACAGCGAGGATGAGGCGCGGCAGCACCTCAGCGACGCCAAGCAAAAGGTCCACGGCACGCTCGCCGCCGCCGAACCGTTTACCGAGCGCGTGCAAAAAAGTGACAAGACACTCTACCGCGCACGTTTCGCCGGCTTCGACAAAGATAGCGCCGAAACCGCGTGCAAGCAGCTCAAGCACAGCGACTTCGCCTGCATGACGCTCAAGGACTAAACGACACCTCCTCCATTCCGCCAAGAGGGGCGGAAATGGAAGCACAACGAGGTGCACGAAGGGATCGTCAGCTGCGAATGGGCCGGACACCACGCGAGGGCTTTCTCAGGAAACCTCAGCGATGGCGGCTAAGAAGCACGTCCTTGGCCTCGTTGATTTGGGCCGCAAGATACGTCGATCCCCCTTGGTCGGGATGAAGCTTCTTCATCAGCGACCGGTGGGAACGACTGATGTCTTGCGCACTGGCGCCGGGCTGAATGCCAAGGATCTGATAAGCCTCCTCTTCAGTCATTTTGCTGCCGCGAGCGCTCCGCGGCCTGCTTCCCGCTGCCGCATCAGTCTGCGCGTGTTCACGCCACTCGGGCGCCCGGCGATCAAGATACGCTGCGAGTAGATCGCGGCTGTCGGCGTCCATCGCGCCGAACAAACCAATCAGCGTCTGTGGATCGAGCGTATCGAGAGCCTCACCCTGGTGCGCGCCCGCAAGGATGCGGCCGTGCATCGCGCCGGTATCGTGATCAAGCTCCATCTCGACGAAAGTGGTGCGCACGCGCGAAACCTGACCCGGACTTTTCTGCGTGCGCCCGCCAAAGGTCGCGGGCCAGATCGACATCCAGCCCAGCATGCCGAGGCCGACGACGCCGACCGTAATGGCGGGACCGAACTCACCACGAAAAAACAGAAAGGCGGCAAACAGCAAAAGCGCCCCGCCGCCCAAATTGCGCAGAAGCCGCGCTGCCGCCTTGGGATCGGCCTTGGAGAAGGAATTGGCGGCCCAGAGCAGCAGTACCAGAACGACGACGCCGAGAAGAAGGGGCATGGCTGTCTACTTGAGCTGCTCGATCAGCCTGACGGCGCCCGCGTTGCGCTGCTCCTTGAGACGCGCAAGTGCTTTCATGCCACCGGCAGCATACGCCGCCGCGGCGCGCAGCAACTCGGCCAATTCATGCGCGGCGCCGGGCGCAAACCGGCAATAGGCACCGCGCGTGAGCCGGGCAATTTCTCTGAACGCCTGCTCGCACACCGGATCGTAGCCTTCCTGGAACATGAAAGCGGCGACGTTGCGCAAGCCAAGCTCCCCGGCACTCGCGCACAGGTCGTCGAGCTTCTCCTCCATAGCATCGCCAACAAAAACGAGGGCCGAGACTTTGGCGGCATCGTTCTCGCGGCGTGCGTGCGTCAACACTTTGCCGATCTGCGTATGGCCACCACGGCAATCGATCCGCGCCATCAACGCGCCGAGCCGCTGCGGCTCAACGATCCAGGGCGAGGAGCGGCATTCGGCAAGCCCGCGATAGTAGACGAGCTGAATGGCCAAGCTGCCCACAGCCGCGGCCTCGCCAAACATCTCGGCCTGCAACTGGCAGGCCTGATCCCAGGTCGGCTGCCGGCTCATGGTGGCGTCGAGAGCGAAGATGAGCCGCCCGCGCTCGCCGCGCTCATTCGCCGGGCCAAGCGCTTGCACCTGGCTCAGGAAGGCATCGATCTCCGAGCGCGAGTTCGCTACCGGCGCACGTGCATTACTCTGCGAGGAAGCTGGCGGTCGACCGGACCGGTCATTGGTCATGGAAGGCAGCTCTTGCGACCCAGGCCTTAAAGGGCAATCCATAAGGTGGCCCTGGCCAAGCGGGCGCGCAATGCCACCTTGGACTTGCCTCGGCAGGCGTGAGAATTTCCATCGCCTCGGCTATAGACGTGCCGCAGATACGCGCGCGTCAACGTCGGGTGCACCGGCATGAAAAAAACCAAAAGCCAATCGCGGCGCCGACCGCGCGTCATCCGAAGCCTTCCGGCGTTGCGTGGCGCCATCGCCGCGTTGCGCGTCCGGCGCGCGACGATTGCGTTGGTGCCGACCATGGGCGCGCTGCACAAAGGCCATTTGTCACTGGTGCGCATGGCGCGACGCCGTGCGGACCGCGTGGTCGTTTCGATCTTTGTCAATCCGACGCAGTTCGCGCCACACGAAGACTTTGGTTCCTATCCGCGCAGATTTGCCACCGACCTCGCTGCGCTTGCAGCGCTGAACGTCGATCTCGTTTGGGCGCCGGACGTGAAAACCATGTACCCGCGGGACTTCGCCACGCAGATTGTGCCGCAAGGCCCGGCACAAGCAGGTCTTGAGGATGCCTTCCGTCCGCTTTTTTTTACCGGAGTCGCCACCGTCGTCACCAAACTCCTGATTCAATGCGCTCCCGACATCGCTATTTTCGGCGAAAAGGACTACCAGCAGCTCAAGGTTCTCACGCATCTTGCGCGCGACCTCGACCTCAAGACCCGCATTTTCGGCGCGCCCATTGTACGTGAGCCCGATGGCCTCGCGCTGTCGTCCCGTAACATCTATCTATCGGCGCGCGAGCGCGAAGCAGCGCCGGTGCTGTACCGCGTGCTCAAGACGTGCGCGCAGGCAATTGCCGCCGGCCAGCCGATCGCCGTCGTGCTCGATGAAGGTCGCGATGAGATCACACGCGCAGGCTTCGCGCTCGATTACCTTGAGGCGCGCCGCGCCGCGACGCTCAGTCCGGTAGCCTCTAGGAAAGACGGCCCACTCCGCCTCCTCATCGCGGCGCGGATCGGCAAGACTCGGCTGATCGATAATATCGCGGTGTAATCACTCCGCTGCTTCGAGATGCGGAATCTCCGGGCGCTCGCCCCGCGCTTTGCCGCTGATCGGCGGTCGCGGCAAAGTGGCGGTACCTCGCTCCATGACAAAGTCGTGCGCGAGCGAGTACCAGGATTTACCCGTCTCGCCCGCCGGCGTCGATTCCGAGGCGCTGTGCTTGACGTATTTGCCGATCAAGTGACGCGTGACACCAAACTGCGCGTCGGTCTCGAGGTTCGGATCTTCCGGATCGTAAAGCTGCGAAATCAGCGTCTTAAAGCCTGGCTCATAGACGAGAAAATGCAGATGCGACGGCCGCATGTTGTGCCGTCCGGCCGCGCGCAACAGTTCCCCCACCGGGCCATCGATCGGGATCGGATAGCCCGCGGGTTTCACGCTGCGAAAGCTGATGCGGCCATCCTTGTCGGTGGTGAACTTACCGCGCAAGTTCATGTCAGCCTGAACGGGATCCTGGTTTTCGTAGAACCCTTCGGGTGACGACTGCCATATATCGACCTCGGCGCCGGCGATCGGCTTGCCGTCGGTGTCGCGGAAGCTCGCATCAACGAACAGAGCGGGACCGGGCGTCGACGAACGCACGATCGAGCCGCCATTCGGCGTCGCCGGCGAGTGCATCCGCCAGAACGGGCCAAGCGTATTGGCATCAGTTTCGGTCTGACCGCTGTCGCCATTGTTGAGAAGGCAGATCAGCGGCGACAAGCCGAGCGAGCCGGCCATCAGCACGGCTTCGTTATGGTTCTCGTTGGAATTCTGACCGATCGCCACGAGGTAACCCATGGCGGTGTGAAATTCCTGCTCGGTCAGCCTTACCTCGCGAGCAAATTCATGAAGGTGGCGGATTAGCGCGGCGAGGATTTCCCGGAACCGCGGATTTTTGGTGCCCGCATATGCGGCCAGCACCGCCTTGGTAACATCCTTCTCATTTTCGATGATCATTTCCTGCTCCGCGATGGATAGACGGAAGTCCCGCTGGGCTGATTTTACGTGATCGCGTAGCCAGACGCTATGCAGTGAGCGCAGAGACTCACCTCACATCAGGCCGAGTTCGCGCAATTCCCGCCGCATCTTCTCGGGCATGGCGGCCGCTCCCGGCGCCGCCTTGTCGAGGTCGCGCGGCGCATCAGCGTCGGCCAAATACCGCCAGCCCTGGAAAGCCCGAAACGGGCGCGGCGCAACCAGCACCACTTTCGGATCGAGCACGATGCCGCAGCGTCCGATGCCGTCCTTGTCGCGGAACGGCCGCACCGCGCGGATGTGCTGGCGGCACATGATCTCGCCGCGGATCACCCAGTAGAGCGAGCCGCCGTTGATCAACTCTTCGGCGCGCTTGGGCACCATCCGCGTACGGTGGATGTGCTCGGGTTTTTCGCCGCGCTTGCGCTTGTCCTTGAGCTTTTGCTTGATCCAACCCTCGAGATCGCGGACCGAGTCGCAGCCGACGCAAAGCTTGATGAGATTGAGAGCCATGACCTCACATTATCGATTCTCGGATCGCCCTATCAGCATGATCTCGCCGCCTTCCACAACCTGAGCGCCGACGGCCACGGCGACATGACGTACCACCCCCGCGAATGGCGCATGGAGTGTGTGTTCCATCTTCATAGCCTCGATGATGGCGAGTCGCTCGCCGGAAGCAACGCCTTCACCGGCGCTCACAAACAATTGCAGCACTCTTCCATGCATGGGCGCCTTCACCATCCCGTCGCCGGCTTCTGCCGTCGCCGATACAACCGAGAAATCTTTCACGTGCACACGCGTCTGCCGGCCTTGGCGCAGGACGTAGGCCTCGTCGCCCGCGAGTGCCGCCGCCGTCGCATCATTTGCGGGACCCACGCCATCGATCGTCACGCGTGGGCCATCTTTTGCGTAAGTGATCTTGGCCTCGGCGCTATCGCCGTCGACGACAATGGGAATGCCAAGTTTGCGGGGGCTGCCGAGTTGAAAAGCATCGCGGGTGGCCCATGGGGATTGTGCCGCTGCGATGTCTTCGTCCTCCGGCGCAGCTTCGCGCGCACTTTCGTCTGCGAGTTTGCCGAACAGGCGCGCGACACCGAGTGCCGCGGCGGCGTAGTCTGGCGCCTGGGGTGCGGCACCGAGCGCCGCGAGATTGCGATCGATGTATCCGGTGTCGACCTGCCCTTCGCGGAACTCGCGCGCCTGGCAAAGGGCCAAGAGAAAGGCGACGTTGGTGCGCGGGCCGAGGATCTGTGTGTGCCTCGCGAGCGCATCCGTGAGACGATCAAGCGCAGCCTGCCGGGTCGGCCCGTGGGCGATGAGCTTCGCGACCATCGGGTCGTAGTACGGCGTCACTTCGCCGCCCGCCTCCACACCGCTTTCAACACGGATGCCGGCGGGCAATTGCATCGCCACGATCTTTCCAGTCGACGGCAGGAACCCACTCTCGGGATCCTCCGCATAGATGCGCGCCTCGACGGCATGCCCGTCGAAGCGGACTTGCGCCTGGGTCAACGGCAGCTTTTCGCCGGCGGCGATGCGGAATTGCCACTCGACCAGATCAAGCCCGGTAATCTCCTCGGTTACCGGATGCTCGACCTGCAACCGGGTGTTCATTTCGATGAACCAGAAGGCATCGCTGCGCAGACCGCGCGTGCCATCGGCAACGAACTCGACGGTGCCGGCCCCTGTATAGCCGACGGCGCGCGCCGCCTCGACCGCAGCGGCGCCCATTTTGGCGCGCAGGTCCGCCATCATGCCGGGCGCCGGCGCTTCTTCGATGACCTTTTGGTGCCGTCGCTGCAGGGAGCAGTCACGCTCGCCGAGATGAATCACATTGCCGTGCTGGTCGGCGAAAATCTGAATTTCGATGTGCCGTGGCGCGGCAATGTATTTCTCGATCAGTACGCGGCCGGAGCCAAACGCTGCGCCGGCTTCGCGGATCGCTGATGCGAGTGCGGAACCGAATTCGTCCGCCCGCTCCACGCGGCGCATCCCCCGGCCGCCGCCGCCGGCTGCCGGTTTGATCAGCAACGGATAGCCGATCTTCTCGGCCTGTTCCTTGAGGAATTCGCTGTCCTGCCGTTCGCCATGATAGCCAGGCACGATCGGCACGCCGGCCTTCTGCATCAGCGCCTTGGCCCGGTCCTTAAGGCCCATGGCGCGGATCGCCGCGGCCGGCGGCCCGACAAAGACCAAGCCAGCGCGCCCGCAAGCTTCAGCAAAGTCGGCATTCTCGGAGAGAAATCCGTAGCCTGGATGGACGCACTCAGCGCCAGCGCGCTTTGCGACCTCAATCAGACGTTCGATCGACAGATAGCTTTCGCGAGCGTCTGCAGGCCCAAGCAAATAGGCTTCGTCGCACAATCGCGTGTACAGCGCGTGCGCGTCAGCGACTGAGTAAACCGCAATGGTGCGCATGCCTGCGCGTTTGGCGGTGCGCGCGATCCGGCAGGCGATTTCGCCGCGGTTCGCGATCAAGACTGAGCCGAACATAAGCCCAATGAAGCCGCACGCCGCCCCTCGTGCAATGGGGCCACAGCCGCACGACACCCGTGCTCAACTTATTGCGTGGCCTGCGGGGGCGCGGGCGTCCAGACCGGATCGACTTTTGGGCCTTCAGCTGCGGGCGGCGGCACGAGTTTGCCCGTACGTGCGTGCGCGGCCTCCGGATTGGCCGGTGTGCCGGCCGCATGCGGCGTGGCCGGCCCTTTGGGCTCAGGATTCATGATGCTGATGGGCGGGATCGACGCCGCCGAGGGGAAATCGATATTGACCACCTTGTGTTTGCCGGCGGCGGTCTCAGCCGAAGGTGCGGCTGGGGTGTCGGTCACGGCCGCAACCGGTACCTCCGGCGCCTTGCCCCAAAACTCGCGGTAGTGGTCGACAAAATGGTCGAGAGTCTGTGCAATCAGGTTTGTGCGGACGTGGGCTGGATCGCGCAGCAGGGCGAGCGCCGGGCAATTGTCGCTGGTACAGCCATCACGGACGACGAGCACGTGGGCGAGGAAGCCGAAGGGATCAGCCTCGAGCGTATGCCGCAGCGGCAGCAGGACGCGGTCGATGTCCCCTGCGCCGTGGCTCCTGTAATCCGCCATATCGGCGAGCAGCGCGAACTGGGCCGCGACGTAGGCCGTTGTCGCCGCGACGCTTTCGGGAGAGGCAAACACCGCCTTCTCACAAGCGCCCTCGACCGCATCGCCTGCCAGAGGGTCGAGGCAGGCCAGCGGCGATCCGGCCACCATCGCCTGTGCATTCAGTTGCTGGGCGCGCATCTCGAGCGCATTGCGCTCGCTGCGCATCGCCACTCCATCGAGACACGCCCAGGTCAGCGATCCGGTAAGCGCCGCGCCGAGCCCGATCAGAACCCGACGTTCGGCCGCTAGCCAACGACCGGTTCGAGACCGGCCCAGGACCAATGCGGAAACGACGAGGACAAGAAGTGAAGCGGAGCCAACCGCAACCCACAGCGGAGACGCCCAGGATTCCATCTTGCCCGCGATCTGGGAAACCACGCCGAGCATCACGCACCCCTACCCAACGCAACGCTACAACAGAGCTGGAGTATGACTCAGCGACCGCGGGGGCGCCAGAGCATGAGCGTGCGGCTCAAGTCACGGTCGTGCTTGCCAGCAGTTTGACGGACGTATGGCTTGGGGCGCGCCGCCGCTCCAGGGCTCAGCCTTCAAGTTCGAGTTGGCTCTCTTTGGCCACGCGCTCGAACGCCTCGCCTGCGTGCTTGATCCGGTACTGGTAATCGTCGCCGTCGGATGGCAGCAACCGGACAACTTTGTAGGTTCCGCTGGCTCCCGGACGGGTAATCGGGCTCGACGTATAGAATACCGTTTGGCCGACATTGAACTTATGGGTACGAAACCCCGAACCGATCACCGCCACGTCGCTCGCACTCACGGAAGCTATCTCGACCGAGACCATCGCGACCGACGGAATGCTGATCGGGGTGATGCTGTGGCTGTGCCCGTTGGTCTGCTGTGGCTTCCTCGCCGCTGACCGCGCACTGGCCTTACGCTCCTTGCGGGCTGGCGCTTTGCGTGCAACCGTCCTTCGGCTCGGCTTAGCCGACCGTTTTTTTGTCGCTGAATGTTTGTTCATAACGAAACTATAGCACTCAAAATGACTACTGAGCAAAAATATAGTGCGCCTAATGGCACTTTGCGAGAACTCTTCGTTCTACCCGTTAGCGGAGAAAAAAGCCATTCTATATCAAAATGATACAGGAAGCCCCTACGATAGAACTGAAACGCTGAGCAGTTATGCTTGGCGCTGCCACCGGCCATTTTTATCGGTCAGCCAATAGGTAACCTCGAAGCCTTCTTCCTTCGCCTTGCTCCAGCGTGCGCGAGCCTCCTCAAGAGCCTCCTGATCGTCTCCGTCGAAGAGTACGACCAAGCGCTGATAAGCCGCCAGATCGCCCGGCATACTGGCACCTTCGATCAGAAAGCGCACTGTCGCACCGTTGGGATTTGCCTCGTCGACCGTAAGCAGGACGGGCTGCTCTCCGGCTTCGGCGTCGCGCCAGGTTCCGTGCGGCAGAAATACATCGTCGCGCCACGTCCAGAGATGGGCGTCCAGCGCCTCCACCCGCTCGTCCGAGGCAGCCTGTATGGCCACGCGCCAGCCGCGCTCCAGGGACTTCTGGATGAGCGGGGGCAAAACCTGTTCGACGGACTGGCCCTTGAGCTGGTAGAAGAGGATCTCGGTCATGCGGTGCCGTCACCGCTCGTAATGGTCCTCGACCAGCTGGTCGAGCAGCCGCACACCCCACCCGGAACTCCAGCTTTTGTTGATGTCGGTCTGCGGCGAGCCCAAAGCTGTGCCGGCAATATCCAGATGCGCCCACGGCGTCTTGTCGACGAACCGCTGCAGCAGCTGCGCCGCCGTGATCGAACCGGCCCAGCGTCCGCCGGTATTTTTCATGTCGGCAAATTTGGAATCGATCATCTTGTCGTATTCTGGTCCGAGCGGCATGCGCCACACCCGCTCGCCGGTCGCCTCGCCGGCCTTGGTCAATCGCTCGACGAGGCGGTCGTTATTGGAAAACAGCCCGGCATATTCCTGCCCGAGCGCGACGATGATCGCTCCGGTGAGCGTCGCCAAGTCGATCATGAATTTCGGCTTGAAGCGCTTGTTGACGTAATGCAGCACATCGGCAAGCACGAGGCGGCCTTCGGCAGCGGTGTTGATGATTTCGATGGTCTGCCCCGACATCGTCTTGACAATGTCGCCCGGCCGCTGCGCCTTGCCGTCGGGCATGTTTTCCACGAGCCCAATGGCGCCAACCGCGTTGACCTTAGATTTACGTGCGGCAAGCACGTGCATGAGACCGACCACACAGGCCGCGCCGGCCATATCGCCCTTCATATCCTCCATCCCGGCCGCGGGCTTGATGGAGATCCCTCCGGTATCGAAGGTCACGCCTTTACCGATGAACGAAACCGGCTCGACTCCCTTCTTGCCGCCGTTCCAGCGCATGACGACCATCCGGGAGTCGTGCATTGAACCTTGCCCAACACCGAGCAGCGCACCCATGCCCAGCTTGCGCATGTCCGCCACGTCGAACACCTCGACCGCCACGCCGAGCTTTGACAACGCCGACGCACGGCGCGCTAGTTCCGCCGGATAGAGAACGTTCGCAGGCTCATTGATGAGATCGCGCGCCAGTACGACGCCGTCGGCAATCGCCACCTTGCGCGCCCACGCCTTCTCGACGGCTCCGGAATTGGCGCAAGCCAGAGCGACCTCCACCTTGTCGGCCCGATCGTCGCCTTCCTTCCGCTTGGTCTTGTAGCGGTCGAACCTATAGGCGCGCAGTTGAACACCAAGCGCGAGGTCGGCAATCTGCTCGGGGCGCAGAGCGCCTGCGGCGAGTTCGGCGAAGATCGTCGCTTCGACCGCGGCCGCCGGGATCCTTCCCATGGCGGTGCCGCCGAGCTTGGCCATATCTCGCGTCTTGAGTTCGCTCTCTTTGCCAGTGCCAATCACAATTAGCCGCGGCACGTTGAGGCCGTCCGGTGCGATGATTTCCAGCGCCGATCCGTTCTTTCCAGTAAAGCGGTCCGCCTCTGCAGCCCGCCGCACCAGGGCCTCGACGGGGGCGAGCGCCTTCCTGGTCGCCGGGCCAAATCTCAAATTCTCGGAACAGAACGTAACAAGAACTCCACGTGCGCGCGTAAAGGGCACAAAGCTTAGCTTCAAGACGTCGGGCATATGCAATCCTCTGGGCCGTCCCTGCCGGATCCTGTTGTACGTCAACCGCCATATGAACCCGAGTTCCCAATCGTGCAAAGACCGTTTGTCTGGGTGCGTTTTCAATCCCACGTCACGCTGCTGTCGCCGAACGAGACCTAATCCCCTGCGAATTAAGGCGATGGCATTGCCACGGCCGGGCCATTTTGTGAAAGCATGGGCTAGCCGCGCACGGGTGAGATCAGCGCCGAACCCGCTGATCCGGTAAGTGATATCAGCCGGGAGACTGGCCCAATGGGGGCTATCGGCCGCTACATGTTTCGGACCACGGTGGTGGCGTTCCTCATCACCTTGATCACGCTGACCGTCGTGATTTGGTTCACCCAGGCGATGCGCGATTTCGACCTGATCACCAGCGAAAGACAAACGATTTTCGTTTTCATCGGCATCACCGGAATGATCGTGCCCCTGCTGGTCATGATCATCGCACCGATCGCACTGATGGTCTCCGCGGGGCATGTTCTCAGCCGGCTTGGCTCGGATTCCGAAATCATCGTCATGAACGCCGCCGGCGTTTCGCCATGGCGGCTGCTGAGGCCTTACCTCGCCGTAGCCATCCTGGTTTCGATCCTCGTCGGGGTCATCGCCGCTTACGTCTCCCCGCGCAGCCTGCGCGAGCTGCGCGATTGGTCGGAGCAGGTACGGGCCGACATTCTCACCAACATCGTGCAGCCCGGCCGCTTCACCAGCGTTAGCGGCAATCTCACGTTCCACATCGCTGATCGGCGTCCCAACGGACTGCTCCTAGGCATCTTCGTCGACGACAGACGCGACCCCAACGAACAAGCCACTTACCTCGCTGAACAGGGCGAGATCGTAAAGAACGAAAAAGGCTCATTCCTGCTACTCGAGCACGGCAGCATCCAACGGCTGGAAGGCGGCCGCCGCGATCCGCGCATCGTGACATTCGACCAATATGCATTCGATCTTTCGAAATTCACCGGCGGGCCGCAGAACGTGAACTATACGGTGCGGGAAAAATACATCTGGCAGCTCATGTGGCCGCAGCCGGATGATCCGCTCTACATCGCGCAGCCAGACCAGTACCGATCCGAACTGTACGATCGGCTGGCGAGCCCGCTCTATCCGCTCGCCTTCGCCATTCTGACTTTCATGTTTCTCGGTCCGCCGCAGACCACGCGACAGAGCCGCACGCTCGCGCTGCTCGGTCTAATCGGCTCCGCCACGGTCCTGCGCCTGATCGGCTTCCTCAGTGTCGTTGTCGGCGTCCGCGTACCCATGATGCTGGGCCTTCAATTTGTCGCGCTGATCGGCGCCATATTCTTTGGCCTGTGGCAGATATCGCGCGGCAAGACCATGGAGCACGGCACGCTGGCATTGCGTATCACATCGGCAATCAGCGAGCGCCTGGCGCGGGCGACGAATTGAGGAGCGAATCGATGGCGGCCCGCACTCTCTCACGCTACTTCGGGTTGCGGTTCTTTACCTCCGTGATTGGCACCTTTGTCGGCGTCGTCGTGCTTGCCGGCATGATCGACTATTTCGAATTGATGCGCCGCGGC
>JASHVC010000360.1 GCA_030039655.1 Xanthobacteraceae bacterium
TGAGATTTTCGCCGACAAGGTCGGCGTCATGTTGGCGCGCGATATGTCATCGCAGCACAAGAACGCGCTGTTCGTCGCCGACGTGAAGTCGACCGGCTTGTTCATGACCGATCCGGTGCTGATTAAAAACGGCGCCAAGACCGACTACTGGAAGACCGGCCACTCCTACATGAAGCGCCGAGTCAACGAGATCGGCGCCATTGCGGGATTTGAGAAATCAGGCCACTTCTTCTTCAACAAGCCGTTAGGCCGCGGCTACGACGATGGCCTGATCTTCGCACTCGCTGTCTGCGACATGCTTGACCGCAATCCTAGAAAGAGCATGGCCGACCTCAAAAACGCGTTGCCGAAGACCTGGTCGTCGCCGACCATGTCGCCGCATTGTGCCGATGAGGAGAAATATAGCGTCGTCGACGCGGTGGTGAAACATTTCGAAGCGGAGCAGAGGAAGGGTGGCAGGGTTTCCGGTCAGCCGATCCGAGACCTCGTCACTGTCAACGGCGTGCGTGTCACCGTCGAGGACGGCACCTGGGGCCTCGTGCGCGCCTCCTCCAACAAGCCGGAACTCGTCGTCGTCGTTGAAAGCCCCGTGTCGGAGTTGCGCATGCGCGACATGTTCAAGTCGGTCGACGCCGTGCTGCGCACACACAAGGAAGTCGGCGAATACAACCAGACGATCTGAATATGATGTGCCGGCGTCGCAGATTCCCGCCGCACTTTGGTTATAGTCGACGAATTAATTATTCCGCAGCCGTACGAACCGCAACCTGGTAGCTGCCTGGCACAGTCCGAAAGGCGATGTTGATACGGTTGGCGCCATTGATGGCGACAACGGCAATCGTCAGCTTCACAAGGTCTTCCTCGCTGAACTGCGCGCGCGCCTGCGCGAAAACATCATCCGGGACATTACCGTCGGTGAGCAAGGTCAGCGCTTCGGTCCAGGCCAGCGCAGCGCGTTCGCGCTCGCTGTAGAATGGGCATTCCCGCCAGGCGCTGAGCAGATAAAGCCGTTGCTCGCTTTCGCCCGCGGCACGCAGTTCCTTGGTGTGCATATCCATACACCAGGCACAGCCATTCATCTGCGAGGCGCGCAGTTTGACGAGCTCAAGCAGATCGTGCTCAAGCCCGCTTTTGCGGACGTAAGTATGCAGCGCGGAGACTATTTTCATTGCTTCGGGAGCAACCTTGCGAGGATCAAGTCGTGCTTGCATGGCATTCATCCTTTCGCCTGAAAGAGTCTCTGCGCATCGGGATGGCGAAGCGGCGCGGCGAGCGCGTCAAAACTCCCGGTCGCCCGCAATTCGACCGCGAGCTTTTGAATAGCCGACATTGCCACTAGCGTCGGCGCCGATGCGATGGTGATCCGCGCCACCCCCATGCGTTCAAATGCCGTCGAATCGGGCATGCCTTGCCGGCCGGTGATGTTCACCGGACCGCCAACTGCCTTGACGAATGCGCCAATCACCGCCGGGTCGCGCAGACCGAACGGGTAAACGCAGTCCGCGCCAGCAGCCAGGTACGCTTTGCAGCGTTCGACCGTCGCGGCGAAGCGCGTGCTTTCCTCGCCGTACTGGAGATGGAAGATATCGCATCGCGCATTCAGTACGATTGGCACACCCTCCTTGTGAGCCGCCGCCCGAGCGGCTTGCAGCCGTGAGACCGCATCCTCGACGGTGCGGATAGGGCCATGGAGTCCGTCCTCTAGATTGACACCAACCACCCCGGCGCGAACGATCTCGGCGACATGGGAACCGACTTCGGCCGGGGTCGCACCATAACCGGCCTCGATGTCGGCCGTGACCGGGACTTGCGCCGTGCGCACGATACGCGCCGTCGCCTCCACCAGTTCTCTCCACGGCACTTGCTCGCCGTCGGGATAGCCCAACGCCCAGGCAACGCCGCCGCTCGTTGTGGCCAACGCGTCGAAGCCCGCGCTCACGAACAGCCGAGCGCTCATCGGGTCCCACGCATTCGGCAGCAGCAGTACCGGCGGACTCTGGTGCCGCGCTCGAAACGCCTCTGCCATTTCAACTTGTCTACGCCGATCCACGTCCCCTCGCTGTCAGCTCAAGCCGCGATTCCGCGGAAGCTCATTACGATCCAGCTATCCGGCTGCTTTCGCCGCCGCCTCAAGTTTATGCTGCGAAGCCCCGCCTCGATTGACAGCTTTCGTTTCAGGAAACATGGGAGGCGCTCCTTGCGGTTCTCACCGGAGCGATCGACAGCATGGTTCTCAGGCGAGTACGCGGCCGGACCAGATCAGCAAGCGAATAGTCATCCAGCACACCGTTGAACGCAGAGCGCGCGCGTTCCAACGCGCCGCGCAGCGCGCAGCATCGCTTGATTGCACAGGGGGCTTCGATGGGTTCGAAGCACGTCACCAGCGCCATATCGGGCTCGGTGCAACGCACGATGTCGCCAAGACGGATCAACTCCGCCGGCTTCGCCAACCGCAACCCGCCGCCCCTGCCACGGATGGTTTCGATATATCCGGCAGCGCCGAGTTCGTAGGCGACTTTCATCAGATGGTTGCGCGAGATGCCGTAGCTCAGGGCCACTTCGGAAATCGTCGCCACCGCATCGTCCTTGAGCGCCAGGTACATGAGCAGGCGAAGCGCGTAATCGGTGTAGACGGTCAGACGCACAAAGCCCTCCTCGCGGTCATCGAAAACCGCTAAAAGAAGTATCCTGGATATTGCTTTTGCGCAAGCCAGGGCATAAGATGTATTTGGAATACATCTTTCAGCGCCAGGAAGCGCGATGCAATCCAAGCCAATCACTGAAGATGCCATCGCGCGTCTGGTCGACAGCTTTTATGCCAAAATCCGCGTGGACGCGGAGCTGGGACCGATCTTCATGTGCGCCATACCGGGTGACTGGGGGCCGCACCTCGCCACCATGCGGAACTTCTGGTCGTCGGTGATGCTCACCAGCGGCCGTTATAAGGGCAATCCAATCGCCGTGCATCAGCGCGTCGAAGGAATGGAACTGCGCCTGTTCGATCGCTGGCTCAGTTTGTTCGAGCAGACCTGCGACGAATTGTTCGATGCGCCGGTCGCCGCCGCGTTTCGCGTCAAGGCGTACCGCATCGCCGAGAGCCTCAAGCTGGCGCTGTGCTACCGGCCGGACCGACCGTGGCCGCAAAGCGAAGCCAGAAGCCTGCCCTAGCCTGCGGCCGCACCAAACTACGCTTCCTGGTAAACGTCGATCTCCGGCGCCCCCGGCAGCATTGTGCGCCAAGCCTGCAGATAGGTCTGCATCCGCAGGTCGCTGGCGAGTTTTTGTCGGTTGATCTCCCAGTCCTCGTGCGCCTCGTACTCGATTTCCTGGATGAACTTACCCGGATCGTCGACGTTCTGCAGAAGACGCACCCGGGCGTTTCCGAACATCTGATAGAACGGCGCCGCGGCCTTGATCATCGCGGCCATCTGCTTCGAATCCGCCGCCGGTAGTGTGAACCTCAAATGCAGCGTCCGCCGGACCTTTGTGTCATCGGTACTCATTGAATATATCCTTATTTCATCGTCTCGCGGAATTTATGCCCCGGATAGACGCCAAGAATCCGCAGCGTGTTCGGCTGCGAAACGAATTCCAGTTCTTCGAGCGCGAGTTCGAGCCCGCGATCCTTCGGGTGTCCTTGCACGTCGGCGTAAAACTGAGTCGCCGTGAAGCTGCCGTCCACCATATAGCTTTCGAGCTTGGTCATGTTGATGCCGTTGGTGGCAAAGCCGCCCAGCGCCTTGTAGAGCGCGGCGGGAATGTTGCGCACCTGAAACACAAACGTCGTCATGACGCGTTTTTTGGAGCGACTGGCCCATTGCGGCTTGCGCGCCAGCACGACGAAGCGGGTGGTGTTGTGCTTTGCGTCGGCAACGTTCTTCTTGAGGATTTTTAGCCCGTAAATCTTCGCCGCGAGTTCGGTCGCCAGTGCCGAGCGAGAAACATCGTTCGCTTCCGCCACCTCGCGCGCGGCGCCTGCTGTGTCGGCTGCGACGACCGCCTTTATGCCGAGCTTGCGGATGATGTTGCGACACTGGCCGAGCGCGTGGACATGGCTTTCCACCGTCCGGATGGTCTTCAGGGTCGCCCCCTTCGGCGCCATCAGTTGGTGTTGCACCGGCAAAAACCATTCCGAGACGATGTGCAGGCCCGATTCCGGCATCAGGTGATGGATATCCGCGACGCGGCCGGCCACGGAATTATCAATCGGGATCATGGCAAGCACGGCACGGCCGGTGCGTACCGCGGCGAATGCGTCCTCGAAGGTCGCGCAGGGCAGTGGCTCGTAAGCCCGATAGGCTTCATTGCAAGCGATGTGCGAGTTGGCGCCCGGCTCGCCCTGGAACGCAATCTTTCGGCGTTTGCTCATGATCGGGTGGTTAACATGGCGCGCGCGGTTTCCAAATCCTCCGGCGTGTCGACCCCAAGCGGCACGGTGTCGACAATCGCCACGTCTATGCGCATTCCTGCTTCCAACGCCCGCAGCTGCTCGAGCTTTTCGCGTTTCTCCAACGGCGACGGCGGCAGCGCCACAAAGCGATCGAGCGCCGCGCGGCGGAAGGCGTAAAGCCCGATATGGTGATAGAGCGGACCGTCGCCCGCGGGCGCAGTGGCGCGGGTAAAATACAGTGCCCGTAGCCGTAACGGGGCGAGTGGTGTCCCCACCACCTTCACCACATTGGGATTGACGCGCTCGCCAGGCTTTTTGATCTCGGCCGCAAGGGTGGCGATATCGACGACCGGCTCCTCAAGCAAAGCCACAGCCGCCGCGAGATTACCGGGGTCGAGCGTCGGCAGGTCGCCCTGCATGTTGACGATGACGCTCGCGCGGCACGTGGGATCCACATTGACCAGCGCCTCGTGGATTCGGTCGGTGCCCGACATATGATCGCTACGCGTCATGATTGCCTTCCCGCCGGATTTTTCTACCGCGGCGGCAACTTCCGACGAATCGGTGGCGACGACTGCCGGGCCGATGCCCGCAGCCTCGGCTCGCCGCCAAACGTGCACGATCATCGGCAGTCCGGCGATGTCGGCGAGCGGCTTCCCCGGCAACCGGGTCGAAGCCATGCGAGCAGGAATGAGAATGAGGACATCAGGCATCGCGGCAGCAGCCCAGCCTTGTTATACGGGTTGCAAGGCGCGCGGCAAACCGGCTATCTGTGCGCCTCCCTACCCTGCCTCTGCGGAGCCATTCGGCGATGGATTCGTTCGAACTCAACAAGGTTCTCGGCGCCGTGCTGGGAACCTGCCTGTTCCTGCTTGCCGTCCATATCGCCTCTGGCGCGATCTTTGAGCCGCAGACACCGGCGAAGCCCGGCTATGAAATAGCCGTTACAGAGACGCCCGCGGGAACGGCGGCACCGGCGGCGCCCGCGGACGTACCGATCGAGAGCATGCTCCCGGGCGGCTCGATTAAACAAGGCCAGGCGGATGTTCGGGTGTGCCAAGCCTGCCACACCTTCCAGAAGGGCCAAGCCAACAATGTTGGACCCAATCTTTACGGTGTCGTCGGACGCCCGGTCGCCTCAGTTGCCGGCTTCAACTACTCGCCGGCGCTGAAGGCGAAGGGCGGCACCTGGACCTTCGATGCGCTCAATGCTTGGCTGAAGAACCCCCGTGGCGACGTTCCAGGCACGTTGATGACGTTTGCGGGTATCGATAGTGAGAAAGACCGCGCGGACGTCATCGATTTCCTGAATTCCAATTCTGATAATCCGTTGCCGATGCCCAAAGCTGCGGAAGCCACGCCTGCCCCCGCCAGCCCAGCGGCTAGCGCCGCGCCAGCAACGGGGGCGCCACCGGCGGCAGGAAAGCCAGCGCCTGCAGCGCCAAAGCCTGCTGCTCCGCCGGCGTCCAAATAGCCTTTTTGCATTTTCCAAGTGCACATGACGCCACACCTTCGCACGCGGATGTGAAGAGCAATTTCGTCGCGCCGCGGCCCGGCACGCTGGCGCCGCAATTGAAAAGCAAATAAGCAGCGGCTCAATCCTCGCCACGGTTCATGGAGCCGCGGATTGCATTGGAGGACTTGGTGAACCGCCGATCCCTACTGACATGCGGCCTAGTCGCGCTCGCGGCGCGGCGGCTTCCACTTCCGAGCTGGACGACCAGCGCTGAGGCCCAAGAGAGTCAGGCAGGCGCCGCTTGGCGGCACGGTCTGTCGCTGTTCGGCGACCTCAAGTATCCGGCGGGCTTCAAGCAATTCGACTACGTCAACGCCGGTGCGCCGAAGGGTGGAACAGTGCGGGAGCTCGCGCTCGGCACCTTCGACAACTTCAACGAGGTGGTGGCATACGTCAAAGGCAACCTCGCTGCGGGAATCGGATTGATCTACGACACGCTCCTGACATCGGCACAGGATGAAGTGACAAGCGGATACGGGCTGCTAGCCGAGGCTGTGAGTTACCCCAGCGATTTTACTTCGGTTACCTACCGGCTGCGCTCGGAGGCTAAGTGGCATGACGGCAAACCCGTGACGCCCGACGATGTAATCTTTTCCTTTGAGGCATTCAAAAAATACAGCCCGATGCTCAGCGGCTACTATCGCCACGTGGTCAAGGCTGAAAAAACCGGCGATCGCGACGTAACCTTCACGTTCGATGGGCCCGGCAACCGCGAACTGCCACAGATCGTCGGTGAGCTCACTGTTGTGCCCAAACACTGGTGGGAAGGTGTCGATGCGAACAGCAAAAAACGCAATATCGGCGAGACCACGCTGGAGC
Organism: Xanthobacteraceae bacterium; assembly: GCA_030039655.1. Next base: position 6,726 of record JASHVC010000360.1, read on the forward strand.
CGCCGCTCGGCGGCGGTGCCTACCGAATCAAGGAATTTTCGGCCGGCCGCTATGTCACCTACGAGCGCGTCAAGAACTATTGGGCGAACGCGCTAAACGTCAACGTCGGGCGCAACAATTTCGATGAGCTGCGCTACGAATATTTCCGCGACTCCACGGTCGCGCTCGAAGCTTTCAAGGCCGACACCATCGATTGGCGCACCGAGAACAGCGCCAAGAACTGGGCGACCGCCTACGATTTCCCCGCCGTCGCGGACAAGCGCGTCATCCTCGAGGAATTTCCCATCACAAACCGCGGCGTCATGCAGGCCTTCGTCTTCAACATCCGCCGCGACAAGTTCAAGGACCCGCGCGTACGGCGCGCGTTCAACTACGCGTTTGATTTCGAGGAGATGAACAGACAGGTCTTCTTCGGGCAATATAAGCGCATCGCGAGCTTTTTCGAAGGCACCGAACTTGCAGCGCGAGGCCTGCCGACCGGGCGGGAACTCGAACTCCTGGAAACCGTGCGCGACAAGGTGCCGGCCGAGCTTTTCACCAAGCCCTATACAAATCCAGTCGGCGGCAACGCGGACGCGGTACGTAACAACCTGCGCGAGGCCATCGGGCTCTTCAAGGAGGCGGGCTATGAGGTCCGCAATCAGAAACTCGTCAATGTCAAGACCAGTGAGCTCTACGCTGTCGAGTTCCTGTCGCAGGCGGCGGATCCGGCATTCGAGCGCATCATCTTGGCCTACAAACCATCGCTGGAACGGCTGGGATTGACTGTAACGGTGCGCTCGGTCGACGAGGCGCAATATGAGAACCGGCTGCGCAACTGGGACTTCGAAATCATTATAGCAAGCTGGGCCGAATCGCTCTCGCCCGGCAACGAGCAACGCAGCTATTGGAGTTCGCAGGCCGCCGATCAACCTGGCTCATTGAACTATATCGGCATCAAGAACCCAGCCGTCGACACCTTAATCGACCAAGTCATATTCGCCAGAAGCCGGTCCGACCTCGTCGCCGCCACCAAGGCGCTCGACCGAGTTTTGCTTTGGAACAATTATGTCGTGCCGCAATGGACCTACGACAAGGACCGCACGGCCCGCTGGGACCGCTTCGGTCACCCCGACCCGTTGCCGAAATACGGCGCTTCGGCATTCCCGAGTGTATGGTGGTGGGACGCCGCCAAAGCCGCCAAATCCGGTACGCGGTCGTGACCGGTGCGCGGGCGCCAGCCGGATCGCGGTACTCGTATGGTTGATCCAGCGCGCCGGCGCGTTCTCAAGGTGGCCGCCGGAGTTGCCTTTGCGGCCGCTGCGCGCGCCAAGATTTCACCGGCGGCTGCCGAGCAGGATATCGAGTCACACGGCCTTTCCGCGTTCGGCGATCTCGCCTACCCGCCGAACTTCCATCACTTCCGCTATGCCGATCCCAATACGCCCAAGGGCGGAATTTTTTCGCAGATCGGGCCGGACCGCCAATTCAACCAGAATTTCCTCACCTTCAATTCGCTCAACAGCTACATCCTCAAGGGCGACGCCGCGCAGGGCATGGAGTTGACCTTCGCCGCGCTGATGGTTCGCTGTGGCGATGAACCCGACGCCATGTACGGCCTCGCCGCCGCCAAAGTGCGACGCTCGGCAGACGGGCTGACCTACACGTTCTTCATCCGCCCCGAAGCTAAATTCCACGATGGCTCGCGGTTGACAGCGCATGACATCGCTTTCTCGTTGAACCTCCTCAAAGAGAAAGGTCACCCGATCATTACCCAGCTCTTGCGCGACTTCACAGGCGCGAAGGCGAGCGACGATGCATCGGTGACCGTGACCTTTGCGCCAAAACGCGCGCGCGACGTGCCGTTGTTCGTCGCCGGCCTGCCGATATTTTCCCGCGCCTATTATTCGGCAAAGCCGTTTGACGAATCGACGCTCGATGTGCCGCTCGGCTCCGGC
>JASHVC010000361.1 GCA_030039655.1 Xanthobacteraceae bacterium
GAATCTGCCTGAGCCGCTCTCATGCGGCAAGGGGAAATCGGCCGCGATATGACTTCGTCAAACGACCGCCGTTACGCGCATTGCCACAATCCGACAATGAGATCAGTGTGCTGAAGTGCTAACGGCCGTGCTGAGCTTGTCGAACAAGCCAGCGATATCCTTACGGATTGTCGCCAGCTTGGTGAACTGATCGGCGAGATTCGATATGCGATCTTCGAGTTCGGTCTTGGCCTCGGAGAAAATCTTTACGCGCGCGGCCAGATCGCCTTCCTCGCCACCTTCGACGTGTCGGATTCTCACCACAAGGTCATCGCGGAGCTCGCGCAATTCGCCGACGAGCTTCACGACGCCGCTTTCGGCGGATTCGAGCGGAAGCAGCCGCGATTGAACATCGTCGAGTCGCTTCTTCAACTCACCAAAGACGAGTACACGACTCTCGATGTCGTCGAATTGCCCTTCCGTCTTCTTGACGAACTGCGACAGTTCGTCGACGCGCGTATCGATGGCCGCCACGCTCGACCAGTTTGCGCCCGCTCCGTTTGTGCTCGTGCCGTTCACAGCCGTACCGTTCGCGCCCACCCCGTTCTGGGAGATTGCGAGTGTATCCAGCGTGCGCTCGAGCGCCGAATAAAGACTGGCGACGTCCCGGCGCAGGCTTCCGAGCGTGGAAAACTGGAGGCTCAGGCGCAAAATGCCATCGTCAAGTTTCTTCTTGTCGTTTACCAGTTTTTGTACGCGGTCGCCGAGGGGTCCCTCGGGCGTGCGCTCCAGCGCGTCGAGGTTCGCGGCCAGAACATCGCGGTCGCCGCTAAGCTGCCGGACGCGTCCGGCGATGCCGTCCTCGGCCGCCAAGAAAGGAGTAAGGCGTGTCCGCAGCTCGGTGCAGAGATCGTTGAGCGTGGCAACCGTCTTCGAGGCCTGCTCGATCTGATCGCAACGCGCGCTGCCCTGCCTCAGGAACTCGCTCAGATTCGTGAGCCGAATATCGAGCGCGGTGCCGTCATCGCCGCTGGCGACCTCTGCAAGAGACCGGTCAATGTCGCTCTGGTGACCGTCAAGGTCCGCAAAAAGCTGCTCGATCTTGCGTCTCGTATAGAGAACCGGAGCGAGCCGATCCCTCAGCTTCTGTTGCTGATCGCGAAGTGCGGCGATGCGCGGTTCCAAGCCGTTCATCTCGTTGCGGCTTTGCTGGACTTGAGCAAAGCGCTCCGCTTCGGTGAGGCGCTGCTCTAGGACCGAGATGGCATTTTCGGGATCGGTGCGCGTGAGGCGCTTGACGTCCTCGTCGGCATTGGCCTGCGCTTTCGTGAGATCCTTGACGTCACGCCGTACGCCATCAAGCCGATCCTCGAGTTCGTTCGAAGCTTGATGCTGCCGCAACAGCCGGTCCCACAGCCACACTGCAAACGGGAGCATGACAAGCGGCACGAGCACGACCACGGCCCATGCGATCTTGTGCAGCAGCGGTTCGGAACGGAAGGCGGCAATCAAGGTGGTCACTTCCGGCCCTTGGGCCACGACCACAAACGCCACCGCCAGCACGAAAAGCGCTACGGAAACGCCGACGAATTTACCCATGGGAACGCTTCACCCACCCCAATACAGCGCCGCCCTTATCTGGTACTGCAGTAAGGGGCCACGCACAAGAGTGGATGCATTGCGTGGACAATCAAAGCGCGCGTCGCTATTGAGTTTTTGGGTGGCCATGCTGGCGTAAGGCCATGCAGGATGTGGGAAAATGACAACGGTTCGCCTTCACGGCATGGCCGTTCTCGTAATTGTCACAATCCTCCTGTGCATCGCCGGCCGTCGAGCGCTCAGTGAGGACCACGCCTCCAAGACGACCACCCAGCAAACGACTTGCCAGCGTTCGAGTTTCCGCGTGGTGATCGATGTTGGGCACACCGAGGCGGTGCCCGGCGCCATGAGTGCGCGCGGCGCGCCCGAGTACGTGTTCAACCTCAACCTCGCACAAGACGTCAAACAGACTCTTGTCAGCGCGGGCTTCGACAAGACCGTTCTTCTCATCACCACCAAGGCTCCTTTCCTCGGCTTGTTCGAACGGGCCGTCCGCGCCAACGCCATGGCGGCCAATCTTTTCATTTCGATCCATCACGACTCCGTGCCGGACAATTTGTTGCAGACCTGGCAGTACGAAGGTCAGGACCATCACTTCAACGACAACTATCCGGGCTACGCGATTTTCATTTCAAACCAAAACGGCGACCGAGCCGGCAGTCTGTTGTTCGGCAAGTTCCTCGGCACCGAACTACAGGCACGCGGGTTGGGTTACACGCCGCATTACACATTGCCGCTCATGGGTCACCGCCGGCGCGAACTGCTCGACGCCGATGCCGGCGTCTATCGCTACGACGAGTTGATCGTGCTGCAGCGAACCCACATGCCGGCGGCGCTGCTTGAAGCTGGCTCGATCATCAACCGCCAAGAGGAGCTGGTTTTGGCGACCCCCGAGCGCCGAGCGGTAACAAGCGCGGCAATCGAAGCGGCGGTGGAAGATTTTTGCGCGGCGCGCGCGGCGAAGCGACCGTCCACGGCGGCCGTGGCGGCGCTGCCCCACCGAGCGGCGACGCCGGCCTCTCTTACTCAGCCTAAAGCGCCACCCAACCGGATGAACTCACACTAGGACGGCCTGGGTACGACTGCGGCGGAGCGCAAGCACGCTGATGATCATAAAGTTGATCATGCTGACGCCGACCCCAACCGCGAAGGCCGGCGCGTAATAACCAAAATAGTCATACAGAACGCCTCCGATCCAACCACCCGTCGCCATGCCCGAACCGCTGCACAGCAACAACGTTGGAATCCGCCAATGGGCCTCGCCGACGGGAAACAGTTCGCGCGACGCCAGTATGTTGGCGGGAACGAGGCCGCTGAAACCGAACCCAAACATGGCGGATACCGTAAACAGGCCAAGTTCGTTTTGGGTGGCCAGAAACAACGCCAGGCCGACCGTCTGACACGCGGATCCCGCGAGCATCGTGTATAGGCCGCCAACCCGGTCCGATATTGCGCCCCACACCTGACGGCTCATGAACGCCATTCCGAGCAGGACCGACAGCATTGCCGCGCCGTGGATGGGGCTGATGCCAAGGTCGCTGCAGAAGGCGACGAGATGCGCTTGCGGCATCGACATCGGCACGCAGCAGGTGAAGATTGCGCAGGCCTGCAAGACGAACACCAAATTGGGTCGCCAACCCAGGACCGTTTTAAGGGCCCCGCCAGCGCCAACGTGCGCATCGCTGTCCGGACTTTCAGGAGGCGGGCAAAACACAATTACCGAACACGGCACGATGATAAGGAACTCAAGCACCGCGTAGTAGAGCATCGCGTGCTGCCATCCGGCATACGCAATGGTGCGCTCAAAAATCGGCGGCCAGATCGCCCCAGCGAGGAAGCTGCCGCTGGAAATCAAAGCCAGCGCCGATCCGCGCCGCCGGTCAAACCAGCGGCTCACATAAACGTAGAACGGCGCATTGATGCCGCCGAGGCCAAGCAAGCCGATAAAGAGCCCGTGACCAATGTAGAGCGGCAACGATGGTCCGTACGTTGATAGATACAGCCCAACCGCGATCATCGTGGCGCCGCT
>JASHVC010000362.1 GCA_030039655.1 Xanthobacteraceae bacterium
GTAAATCCTCTTGGACCGCTTGTCGCTCCACAGGCTCAAGGATGAAGATAGTGGCTACATCCCGATTCGCTTGCGCCCTTCACGCGTGAGAATTGGTCAATGCGAATATGTGTTTTTTGCGGATCAAGCGCCGGGACTGATCGCGAATATGGAAGCGCCGCTGCAGCCGCTGCACGTGCAATTGCGGCAACAGGCGCAACGATTGTTTATGGCGGTGGCCGGGTTGGCCTCATGGGGGTGATCGCAGACGCCGCTATAGGATCAGGCGGTAAAGTAATTGGCGTCATGCCGCGGTGGCTGGTGGAGCGCGAAATCGCACACCGCAGTCTAACCGAATTGCATGTCGTCGAAACTATGCACGAACGGAAAACAAAATTTGCTGAGCTTGCAGATGCGTTCATGGCCCTTCCGGGTGGATCAGGTACCCTGGAAGAGATATTTGAACAATGGACATGGGCACAGCTTGGACTTCACGCCAAGCCCTGCGGCTTTCTTAATATCAATCATTACTTCGATCCGTTGCAGACGATGATTGCCCGGATGGTCCACGAAGGCTTCCTGATCGAGACTTTCGCCGGAATGGTGACCTTCTCAGATCAAGTGGAAGTCTTGCTTTCGGAATACCGATCCTACGTTCCGCCTGCGCAAAAATGGTCCTCGAACGGCTCAGTCAAAGTACGACGACTCAGATTGTGGTTGCCGCAGCGTTGATACAGAACGCGACCGGCGAGCTTCTACTCGTCCGCAAGCGCGGTACAGATTGTTTCATGTTACCGGGCGGCAAGATCGAACCCGGCGAAATGCCTGTGCAGACTCTGGCAAGAGAGCTTCGCGAAGAGCTCGGAACGACCAGGAGGCCTTTAGAAGCGCGTTACATTGGCATCTTCACGGCGGCTGCCGCAAACGAAGCCGGTCTCGAGGTCGTGGCACATCTCTTGGCGGTTGATCTCGATGCGGATGTCAATCCCGGGGCTGAAATAGAAGACGCGATCTGGGTGGATGTTTTCAAAGCTCATTCATTCCCACTTGCACCGCTAGTTACGGAAGCGGTTCTGCCACTCATACGCAAGATTAGAGGCTCGCGCTGATGCAATATGACTGTTTCTTGAGGCCAATAGGCACAAATAATCTGGCGGCTGATAAAAGCGAAGCTTCGCGGAGGCTAGCTCAACGCACCGCGGATTTGCAGCACCTGCTCACGGCAGCTGTTGACACTTCGCCGACGTCCGAGCGGCATCGGCATACGCCTGAAGGACAACTTCGATCTTGAGGCCGCGGGCCGTAAACATAGGGGCATATTGCGAAATAGCCGCGTCGAGCAACGCGTGCGGAATGGCAGGCGAGCGCGATTTGATTTTGCCGCAAATGATCAAAACGGGCGCCGTAGTTGTCGATGTCGGCATCAGCCGGCTGGACGAGGGGCAGTTGGTCCGGAATGTGGATATCGAAGGCATGCGAAGAAAAGCGTCCTACATGATTTGGATTCACCGATTAAGTAGGGCCGTTGCGTAAGCCGCTCGTTGCGCAATCCCCCGAAGCAGAACAATGAGCATACCGGCGCACGCGACCTCGATTGCCATCGTGCCGAGGGGAACGAGCACTCCAACACGGAGCCCCGTACCCAGAAGCTGGAGAGCCGTGAGTACGCCATCGCTGATGACCGATATGATCAGTGCAGTCGTCGCTGCGGTGCTTAGAATAAAAAAACGGGCGGTCTGCCTGCGATGCGCCAGGTAGAAGCCTTGACGGAGATAATTGCCGGTGATGTAGGCGAAGCCTGCGATTCCGATGATAACCGAAAGCCAGAACGCGTAACGATCGATCGAGCCCGCGATTCGTCCCGCGATCCTTAGGTCGTCACGCATCGTCCATTGGGTGAATGCATACCAGGCGACGCGCGCCTTCATGGAAGTAAAAACAGTCGCAACGACCACAATCAGGGCAACTCCAACTCTTCTCGCCTGCCGGGAAAGCGAGACGATGGCGAACTGCGCCGCGATGACGTGAGGATCGCCAAATTTAGCAATGGCGCGCCGCTCCGCTTCAAGCCTGTCGCCGTCCGGATCGGCGGCGACGGCCTCGCTTAAATGGTCTTCGACTTCTTGTCGCACACAGCGTGATAGGGCACGATCGTAACTAAGCGCGCTGGCGAGCGCATCAAGGTAGTCGGCGATCACGCGGGCTTCCTTGATGGGAGGGCGCCTGCAAGCAGGCCGCCGATGGCATCGGTAAATTGCCTCCAGACGGCGCGGTGCTTGGCAAGTGCGCGCGCGCCGCGCCGGGTCAAGGTGTAGACTCGTCGTCGCCGCCCGGAGTCGGCGGTCATCCAGCGACTGGAAAGCAGACCATTCTGCTCCAGACGATGCAACGCAGGATAGATGGTTCCTTCCGGCAAATCGAACGTCTGCCGGCTCTTGCGTCTGATCTCCTCAATCACCGCGTAGCCGTGCGCTGGGCCGGCCGCCAAAGCGGCCAGCACGATCATGTCGAGATGCCCCTTGAGCATTTCGCCTTCCATACCTCGTATCACTATGCTTTTCGCTTGCGACGGTCAAGGCGTGCGGATTGAGCGCGAGCACGCATAGGGTGGCTGCGCGCTCGCCCTGTCGCACGTCCAGCGTGACAATCCCAGAGCTACTTGCGCGGTGTAAAGACTTGACCGTTGACACCGAAGCCGCCCTCGGCCGTTTCGATGATTTCGACGAAAAGCCTTTTGGCCGGATCGGGCGGCTGCTTCATTGCGCCGAACACCACGTCGGTGATGCCCTTGATCATCGCGCCGCGTTGCTCGAGCGTTAGCACGCCCGCAGGAACATAAACCTCGACAAGGGGCGCGCCGAAGCTCGCTCCCGGCCGCGTTTCCGCTAAAGCGCCAGGTAAGGCGGCCAAGGTCCCAGCGGCTGCGGTCGCCGTCATAAGAACGCTTCTACGACTCAACCCGTCGGGCTTTCCGGCCAGTTCCAGGTTCTCGTTCGATTCACTGATCACGTCCATTGCACAACCTCATAATAATGGTGCGTGGCGGGTGGGCCGGAGCAGGTCATTAACGGCACGCCCTGATTCCGGCGCGAATGGGACAAAAGCCGCTAGGTTCGGGGCGCGTAGACAGTGCCGGCGTTTCCCCAATCGCAAGCCGGAACCTCGTTGATGAGAACATACGTCTGGGCGCCAGGCGGACGCTTCTCCACGCTATTGATGACTTCATGGATGCCTTTGACGATTTCCCGGCGTTGGTCCGGGGTGAGCGTGTTTTCGGGCACATAGACTTTGGCTACCGGCATGCGAGCCTCCTGCCTATTATCATACCTAGCTATACTATGCTTTGCCTTGCGATGGGTCAAGACGCCGTAAACGCTATAACACCGCTGGATTTTGAGCGGTGAGGCAACTCGTTCAATGCATTAGGATTTCCGCGAGGCTGCGCAGGAGCGGCGCGAATGAGCACGGAGAATGCCAACATCAACAGCGACCCGTCGCATTCGATGCGCGCTGCCGGCCGTGTCGAGCGGTTGGTGCACGTCGAGCCAGGGATTGTACAAATTGAGGTTGCCGGCGTTGATGCCCGCTTGATACTCCGGCGTCGGTTCCGGCAGCTTCGACACGGTGTCGGTGATGCCCCCGATGACGCCGATGCCGCCCTGATAGAACAGTGCGCCCGGACCTTTGATGACTTCGAGGTGCTCTGTGTTGACTATCGAGCTGTCGTCGCCGCCGCAGACCGTCTCACTTTGGCAAGATCAATTGGAATGTCCCCCGAACTCATGATGTGGTTCGTCCTTACGACGAAGATGGCGGTTACCGCGCTGTTTGTGACCGCGGCCACCATCGTCGCCGAACGATTAGGCGCCACGGTTGGAGCGCTCGTGGCAAAGCTGCCAGTCTCAGCAGGCCCGGTCTATGTGTTTCTGGCCCTCGATCACGATTCCACTTTCATTTCTTCGAGCGCGGTTGCGAGCCTCGCACTGAACAGCGCTACGGCGATTTATCTCACGGCCTACGTTCTGATCGCCCAACGACGCTCGATGTGGCTCAGCATATCCCTTGCATTTGTAATGTGGCTGGCGGCCGTTTTGGTGCTCAGCCCCGTGCAATGGGCCACATGGTCGGCAT
>JASHVC010000363.1 GCA_030039655.1 Xanthobacteraceae bacterium
TGGCTCATGAACGACAGGTTCGGATAGACGTTGCTGTTCCAGCGCCGCACTTCCAGCACGCGCCGCGTTTCCTGCTTCCCCTTCTTCCTTTCCAGCGCCGCGATGTATTCGCGGAATAATGGGTCTTTGAGCGCAGCCACGAGTTTAGCGTCGTCATGATAATCGCCAAGATAAGAATGGCCGTTCGGGTAGGCCCAAATGCCGACCTGGGATTCCCAGAAGCTGTAAGGCGCTCCGTTCTGTCGCATCTGACGAATGGCGATCTCGCCCGAGCCGTCGGAGAACACATCGTCCGATTGCTGCTGCGCCGCGTCGATGGAAGAGCGGTGCGTGAACCACGGATGCGCCGCGTCGCACAAGTTTTCCAGATAGAGCTTCCAGTTCGCGTCGTAGGCGTGCTTGAACACGCCGCCCGCGACTTCGATCTCGCCGTCTGGCGCGCGATCGACCATGTCGTCGAGCGATGTAGTCATGTGACCGAGGAAGTCTTGCAGGCTCGGACCATCCGGCGCCTCGCTGGCAAACACGAAGCCGCGATAACTTTGCACGCGCGGCACCTGCACCATAGCGGTTCTCGGACTTTTAGGATCGAAATCACGCGAATAGCCGTGCTGCAACGGCACCGCCTTCAGCCGGCCGTCCAGATGATAGGTCCAGCCGTGATAGCAGCACTGAAATTCATCAGTGTTGCCCTTTTCATTCGCAACCACGAGCGAGCCGCGATGAGCGCATTGGTTATGGATGACGCAAATCTTGCCTTCGGCATCGCGCACTAGAACCACGGGCTTGCGGCCGATGAAGCCGCGGAAATAGTCGCCGGGATTTTTGACCTGGCTCTCGTGACCGACATAGATCCAGGCGACGCCGAAGATGCGTTCAAGCTCGAGCGCGAAGATCGCCGGATCGGTGTACACTTGCCGGTGCACGCGGCCGGGCTGAATGAAGCGCGACAGGTCTTCCTGCATCTCGATAATGCGCCGGTTTTGCCTAGTTGCTCGGAAGAATTATCGCACGCTGCGCTCATCGACAAGCCGCGCCAGCGTCGCCTTTCCGCGCTCGGCTCGCCAATCGCCGACCCGCCCGCTGGCCGGACCTATTAGAATTTGCAATAATTGCGGCTGCCACCGAGGCAAATATAAGTTGTGGCGGGTCGGGGAGGAGTAAAATGAGTGACGCAGTCGCGGCTCCGAGCGTTGCGGTTCCGACCGTCAATCAGATCTATAAGGTCGCGCTGGCGAGCATCATCGGCTCGGTTATCGAACAATACGACTTCCTCGTCACCGGCGTGATTGCGGCCACCGTCTGGCCGGACATCTTCTTCAAGGAGCGAGGCCTCAAAAGCGCCGCAGCATCCATCACCACCTACGGCCTCGGGATCATCATCCGTCCTGTCGGCGCTTTCATTTTCGGCTACCTGGCCGACCGCAACGGCCGCAAGGACGCCTTGGTCTACGCGCTGGTGTTAATGGGACTGAGCACGCTGGCGATCGGACTGACGCCGACCTACGCCAGCGCGGGCGCCGCGGCGCCGGTGCTGCTGGTGATTTTCCGCCTGCTGCAGGGCATCAGCTTCGGCGCCGAGTTCGGCACAGCCTCGACGTGGGTGGTCGAGCAGGCGGCGCGCTCGAAGTATCGCGCCTTCTGGGGCGCCTGGGTCGGCTTCGCCATCCCGCTCGGGCTGTTGCTCGGCTTCGGGTCAGTGATTCTGGTGAAATCACTGATGACGCCGGAGGCCTTCATCGATTGGGGCTGGCGTATCTTCTTCGTCATCGGCTTTCTGGTGGCGATCGTCGGCCTGATCATCCGGACGCGTACGCTGGACAGCTTTGTTTTCGAGCAACACAAGCAGCAGATCGCTATCCTGCAAAATCCTGCGCTGCAGGTGTGGAAGGAAATGCCGCTGACTATTCTCCGCACCTCGCTGGTGAACGCCATGTTCGGCGGCGCATTCTTCCTCTACTTCGTGTTTGGTACGAATTACATGAAACAGGTCGGGTTCACTGGCAATCAACCGGAGACCATCGGGTTGATCGCGGCTGCCTTTATGCTGGTGTTCATGATTGTCGGCTCGCTGCTCGCCGACCATCTCAATCGGCGCACCATTCTGTTGATCGCCGCCATCGTGTTTCTGGTCTTTGCCGTGCCGAACTTTTATTTGATCAGCACTGGCAATTTCTGGCTGGCAACGCTTGGCGACATTATCGGTTTCGGCTTCGTGTTCGGCTTTGGTTACGGCGCGATCCCGACGTTCTACACGGAGAATTTCCCGACCCGCTATCGCGCCTCGGGCGCCAGTGCCGGTTATCAGATCGCCCAGGTCTATGGCGGCGGGCTCATCCCAATCATTGCCGGGCTGATCCTCGCCAAATACGGCGTGAAAGGCGCATATCCGTATATTGGCGGCCTGGTGATGGTCTACGCGGTGGCGGCTATCATCGCGATCCTGCGCACGCCGGAAACCAAGGGCAAGAGTCTGGAAAACTGATCGCCAGACTGCCGATCGCGCGACCCAACCACGTTTTTCGGCGTTCTTGCCGACCTGTCGCTTTTGGAGGAAACTCCCACAAAGTCGCTGGTCCGACGGAGGATTCGCCGATGGATATCATCCCGCTGCGTAAAGGCTTTGGCGCCGAGTTGCGCGGCGTCACGCTGGCCGACGTCGCGGCCGACGATGTCGCCTACAAGGCGGTGCGCGCGGCCTTTGAGGAATACTCGGTTCTGCTCTTTCGCGATCAGGACGTGAGCGACGAGACACAGATCGCTTATTCGCGCCGCTTCGGCCCGCTGGAAGTGACCAAGGTCGGCTCGGAGGGTTTCGGCACCAACTTGGTCATCCTCAAGACGCTCGATGACAACGGCAACGTTGTGCCGGAAGATCACCGGTTGGCGCTGCGCAACAAGGCGAACCAGCTTTGGCATACGGACAGCCCATTCAAGCGCCTGCCAGCGCTGGCGTCCGTGCTTTCCTCGCGCATCATCCCTGGCCGCGGCGGCGAGACTGAATTCGTCTCGACGCGACTTGCCTTCGAGCGGCTCGATGCGACGCTGCGCACGCGGCTGGAAAACTCCTTTGCGTGGCACGACTACGCCTATTCGCGCGGCAAGATCGCTCCCGGTCTGGCGAGCCCCGCGGAGCGGGCGGCGCTGCCGCCACAATGCTGGCGGCTGGTCTGGAAGAATCCCGTCAACGGCCGTGGCGCGCTTTACCTCGCATCGCACGCTTACGCGATCGAAGGCATGGACGACACCGCAGGCAAAAAGCTGCTCGGCGAGTTGATGGACGGCGCTACCACACCCGGCCTAAGCTACCTGCACACATGGGACAAAGGCGACGTGATCATGTGGGACAACCGCGCCACCATGCATCGCGGGCGGCCGTGGCCGGCGAACGAGCCACGCTACATGGTGCGAACCACAATCTCCGCCAGCGTTGCCGACGGGCTTGAGTCCATGCGCGCGCCGCCGCGCCAAGCGGCCGAATGAGGTCCGGCTGACGAAGGATGCCAGTTGTCTTCCGAGACAGCAGCTTACGAGATGGCAGCTCGCGATATCACTTTTTTCTGAAGACGTGCGCCTCGATGATTTCCTGACCCACCACTAAGCTGGCAGGCAACCGCAGTTGCGTTGCGAAGCTGGGGGACCTTACGCCGGGTCAGACCGACCGGCCGTCGGCAAAGTCCAGGCTTGAAGATCAGGCTCGGCGACACGCACATTGAGGCGAAATTGCGCCCCAGTGCAAGTTATCCACGTAACTAACATTAATTCAGAAACAAGCGAATTGACTTCGAGGCATCACTATCGGCGACTAGTAGGTCTCCTCGGGCGTGCGCAAAAGGGTGAGTTCGTGCGTGTCGCTGTCACGGTACCGAGCTTTATCGAGATCACGATATTAGCGTCGCTAGTGGCCTTGGTCGCTTGGCCTGACGCGTGCGCCGCCGATTCGACGGTCATCACGCTGTCCTGCGACGGAACCACCACGAGTTTGCCCTCCGAAAAGCAGGACCCGGTTACCAAAGTGGGGGTGGTGGTGAATTTGGCCCAACGCGATATATCTTTTGCGGGCTACACAATTCCAATTACAAAAATGGACACCACCACCATCGGCTTCGAGGGTGACCTCAAACGAGTGGACTTTGAATTGGCGCTGAATACGTCTGTGGCGGGACATGTTGATCGGGTCACCGGTGCGTTTAGCGCGACAATATTCAAAGGATTAAGTTGGACCGACTGGAAGCTTTCTTGTAAGCCGGTGACTCCCTTGTTCTGATCGCTGAGCGAACACGCCCGCGCATTGTCTCGCAGCGACCCGACGAAAGAGAGCGAGCACGCCGCTTGAATCGAAGACCGGGCCTTTGACCACGCGGCTTGACGAGGCACCGTTGCCGCTCCGGTTCGACGGACCCGATGACCTCGACGATTTCCTGACCAGGCCAAGCAAAGCGCTCGCCGCCGATCTTGCGGCCATCGACGGCGACATCATGGTGCTCGGCGTCGGCGGCAAGATGGGGCCGACGCTGGCGCGACTCGCCCGCAATGCCGCGCCCGATAAACGCGTGATCGGAGTCGCACGATTTAGCGAGCCGCATTTGCGCGAGAAGCTCAACGCGGCCGGCATCGAGATTGTCGCCTGCGACTTGCTCGACCGCGCGTCGGCGCAGAAATTGCCGCAAGTCCGCAACATCGTCTTCATGGCTGGGCGCAAGTTCGGTGCGCAGGATAGTCAGGCGCTGACCTGGGCGATGAACGTGCATGTGCCGGCGACGGTCGCCGAGATTTTTCGCGACTCCCGCATTGTCGCCTTCTCGACCGGGGGCGTTTATCCGTTCGTCGGCACAGCGAGCGGCGGGGCGACGGAAGATATGCCACTGCTTGGCCCCGGCGAATATGCGCAATCCTGTGTTGGGCGTGAGCGCATGTTCGAATATTTCTCGCAAATCCACCGCACGCCCGGTCGGCTGTTCCGCCTGAACTATGCGATCGATATGCGCTACGGCGTTTTGTTTGACGTGGCCTGCAAGGTCCGCGACAAACAATCGGTCAATGTTCGGATGGGCCATGTCAACGTCATCTGGCAGGGTGAGGCCAACGCGCTGGCGCTGCGGTGCCTGCGTCATGCAACAGCTCCGACCACGCCCATCAACGTGTCCGGTCCCGAAACCATTTCGGTGCGTTGGCTCGCCCAAGAGTTCGCCGATCGTCTTGGCGAGAAAGCCCTGATTGTCGGCGAAGAAGCGCCGACGGCGTTGCTCACCAACACGGCGCAGTCGGTGCGGCTGTTCGGCAAGCCGTGCGTGCCGCTCGCAAGGATGATCGACTGGACTGCCGACTGGGTCGCCAACAACCGTCCTAGTTTCAACAAGCCGACCCACTTCGAGGTACGCGATGGCGTCTACTGAGGCGCCGCAGCTCACGCCCCTCACCGAAGACCGCATCCCCGGCTGCATGGCGCTTTCAGCCGAGGCCGGCTGGAACCAAACTCCGGACGATTGGGCCGTGTTCCTTCGCCGCGGCACCGTGTTTGGACTTCTGGACGAAGGCGTTCCTGTCGCCAGCGGCGCCATCCTCCCCTATCCGAACGACTTTGCCTGGATCAGCATGGTGCTGGTCACCGCCGAGCGGCGCCGCGAACGCATCGGCACGCGCATCCTGGAAACGTG
>JASHVC010000364.1 GCA_030039655.1 Xanthobacteraceae bacterium
GCGAGCCAGATCTGCTCCTGGCCGTAGGAAAGAGGGGCGACGTCGGACGTTCCGCCTTCGACCTCCTGCGCTTGGGGACGCTCCTCAGATTGTGCCCGAAGGTCCGCGATGATCGACGCCAGTCCCGACGCGGTCGGATTCTCGAAGAAGCGCGCCAATGGAATGTCGACGCCGAAGCGGGATTTGATCTCCGCCACCGCGCGAAAGGCGCGCAACGAATCGCCGCCAAGATCGAAGAAATCGGCGTCCAATGAGGCGGCATCGATGTCGAGGACGCGCATGAATGCGCCCAAAATTGCAGCCTCCGTCGCGGTGGCCGGAACTGCGGACGGGGGCGCTTCCTCAACCCATTCCCGATCTCCAGCGGGCCCGCTCATGAAGCATTTGAAATCGGCAAGAAGCCATGGGTGGAACTCCTGTACGGCCGTAACAATGGCACGCCAGGCAAAAGCCGGTACGTCCTCGGTGGAAGTCGCAACAACAACATCGCGCCCGCCCTTGCGGCGCTTGACGGCGAGCGACAGCGGGACGGATGGACATGCCGCGCGCAGATGTTCCAAGAGCGCCCCGAGGTCGAGTCGCCGTCCGTTGACCAGCAACTGGTCGGAGAACCTTCCGAGACATAGCATTCCGCCATCCAGGCGGCGCACCGCCGCCAGCACGGTTGGCTTGAAAGCGGCCGCCGCATCCCGCAAATAAAGCCGGCCGATGGCGCCGGGCGGCGCGGGAAGACCGTCCTTGTCTCTTATCAGCGCTTGCAGCGGTCCGTCGGGTAGATCGGATGGTAGCGTCTGCGCCCATCGCCCAAACTGCGCGCGGGCAACAGGCCGTACGATGCATTGCGCCTCTTCGGCGAGCGCCAAGCAGTCGAATCTGGTGTCCGGGGCCAAGGCACAGGTTGCAGCAAGCGACAGGAAGCGCCGAACAAAGTCGTCCATCAATGCTGCTTCGTATAGTTCGGTACGGTATTCGTAAATCCCGGAAAGGCAATGCTGCCCGGCCGTCATTTGCAGAGTGAGGTCGAACTTGGCGCGCCCCGCGCAAGGCTCGCCCAGAAGCTGTGCTTCGGTGGTCGCAGGCCCGACCATGCGCACCGCCTCGATTCCCGTTTCAAGAGAGAAGGCGATCTGAAACAGCGGGTTGCGACGGAGCAAGCGGGATGGACATAGCGCGGCGACGAGTTTTTCAAACGGCAGATCCTGGTGGGCTTGCGCGCCGAGCATGGTCTCGCGCACTTGGCTCAGCAGCGCGCGGACAGTAGAATTATGCGCTATCCGTGTTCGCACCGGCAGTGTGTTGACGAAGAAGCCGATCAATGCCTCCGCTTCTCTCTTGGTGCGTCCTGCGAAAGGGACGCCGACGACGAGGTCGTCCCGATTGGTGTATTTCGCAATAAGCAGGTTGAAGACGCAGAAGAAGAACACGAAAAGCGTGGTGTTCTCTTTCTCGCAAAGTCTCCTGACAGCCTGAGATGTCGCCGCACCTACCGTGAAAAAGCGCGATGCACCGGCCGCACTTGGGCGCGTCGGTTCTGTCCCTGCGAAAGGAAGTTCGATCAACTCGGGTGCGCCGGCAAGATGGGCTCGCCAAAAATCGAGCTTGTCGGCATATCCCTCTTCGGCAAACGCTTTACGCTGCCAAAGCGCATAATCGGCGAACTGGATTGCTAGCGCGGGCAACGGCCAAGGTTCGAACCTCTCATAGGCATCTTTGAGTGCCACGAGCTCGCGCTGAAGGATTTGGAGCGACCATCCGTCTGAGATGGCGTGGTGCATTACGCATTGCAGCACCGATTCGCGTTCGCTGATCCGATAAAGGCAGCACCGCCACAAGGGTCCCCGAACCAAGTCGAATGGTTCGCTCGACTGACGCGCACTCAATGACTGCCACGCCGCTTCGCGCTGCGCGAAAGTGAGGTCACTGAGATCGGATACCGTCAGCGGAGGCACGAAGGGTTCGCGCACGCGCTGCACGGGTTCGCCACGGTGAAGGTCGAATGTTGTACGCAAGGTTTCATGGCGGCGTGTCAAATCGTAGAGACAGCGTTTCAACACGGGCAGGCTGACGTCACGTAGTGGAACCAAGAGGGCAAGATGATAAGAGGCATCTCCGGGAACTAACTGCTCCAAGAACCACAGGCGTTCCTGCCCGAATGAAAGCGGGGCCGTGTCGCGCACGGCACGTCGCGGAATAGCGCCGCGCTTGACCGTATTGCGTTTGCGCCACAGCCTCTCCGCCAGACGCGACAGTGCGGCCGGATTCAGTGCGCGGATGCGCGCTTCCCGCCGTGACCACGTGCCGGCTCGAGGCAAAGTGGCGACGTCAGACGACATGGCCGGCCTCTATGAGGTCCGATACGATAGCCATCACCGCACGGGTATGCGTCTGGGCCACATCGTGGCTGCCATCCATCTTGACGAAGCGAAAGGCATTACAAGTGTGCGCTTTCCAGGCGGCCACATCGGTCTCCGGCGTGATCTTGTCCCGGGTACCGGCGATAGCGGTAATTGGGATCGGAAGCGGCGGGCCTGATTGGTGCCGGTAGGCCTCCACCAACTCGAAATCGCAGCGAAGCAGCGGCAGAAAGGCGTTTAGTGTTGCCGCGTCGTTCAATAACCAGTCTGGGGCAAAGCCCAACGCGCGAATCTGTTCAGTCAGCGCTGCGTCATCGAGGTCGTAGAGCGGGGCGTGCCTTGGCGGCAGATCGGGCGCGCGGCAGCAGGCAACAAGGAGGCCTCCTGGAAGCGCTGCGCCCTCCGCCGCAAGGGCCCGGATCAGCTCATACGCGAAGAGCGCTCCGGTGCAGTCGCCAAAAAAAATCGTGTTTTGGTCCGCTAGCGGCGCGATGACCGGAAGCAGCGCAAGCATCGCCTTATTGAATTCACGCAGTGGCTTTTCTCTTATGCGCTTTTGGCGGCCGGGAAACTGTATGGTTAGCAGATCTACGTCGGCCCGCATCTCTCCGCGCCACGGTCGGAACACGGTGGCGCTTCCCCCTGCGTTCGGAAAGCAGATCAGGCGTCGACGGTATTCGGCAGCGGCGCCGAAGCGGACACACCACGGGCCTGGATCTATTGCAACTGACATAATCAGTCCGCGGAGGCGGCAGCCTCAATCGCAGTCATGCGGTGAGCGACAAATTCGACAGCAGGAATATCGAGACTGTCCAACCCGAACGCCGAAACGGACGCACGGAGGTTTTTAGAATAGTTGTCGGTAGCGCTCCGGATAGCCTCTACAAACGAGCGTTCAACTTCCTGTAATTCGCCGACCAACCTTTGGTACGCAGCGTCCCAGGTTTCGACCAACTCAGGTGCCCAAGTGCATGCAGCCGCGTGCGCCGCCCAGGCATCACGGACGGCCTCCAATGCTTTCTCATCAGCATTCTGGTGCAATCTTTTGTATGCGCTCAGATAAGCCTCGTAGCTTTCTATCCAAGCGCGCTCCGCCTTCTGGGCAACATCCTTGACGACTTTTTGGTATCGACTCTCGGCTTGTGCCCACGCCGATGCACCTTTCGCGTGGGCTTGTTGCACCGATTTGTCGCATTCAGAGCGGAATGCCTTGATGTTTTGACTCAACTCGGCCGCCGGCGCTTCGCGGTCTGCCCCGCTTTGGGCTCTTTTCGTCGCTTTGCTCATAGTATCCTCACGGTTGAATGAACTCCGTCCGAATGGAGAGCCACAAACGAGTGTGTCACGCCATATCCGAGGCCCCGCATAGTTTGCAACCTCGTCGGACGTCGCGCATCGCCTCCGAATTGTTTGAAAGGGCGATGGAACTGATTGCCCCTCTTGAACGTACAACTAGCCCTTCTTGAAGATACAACTCGATACTGCCACGCCACGGTGCGTTGTACAAGATTGCATTTACACGCTGAAGTCTTGCAGACTCGGAGCCCTGTACACGCTGGATTTCATCGCCACCGCTGCTGCGTAGCCCGTGCGCAACGGTATGTCGAAAAGGCGCCATTGTTCGCCGCCAGGGAGACTCACGGTCATCGCGGCGTCGGGTGCGCTGTTGCTGCTTATGGGAACGACAAAATGTTGCAATCCTTTGCGCAGCCCAATTCCTGCAGCCTTCAACACAGCTTCCTTGCGCACCCAGCAGCGAAAGAAAGCCGCCAATTGTTGATGTGGCTCTAAGGCCGATAGCGCGATCCGCTCAAATGGGGCCAGCTGCGACAATGGTAACGGCAGCGATCCTGGCGAACGCCCAACCATCTCAATATCGACTCCAACTGGGGTGAGTTCCGAAATCGCAATCAATGCGATTTCCCCTGAGCGGGATAGACTAAATTCAACATCCGGTGCCGTCGCGACGACCGGTTTCCCAAACACGCCTTCTTTCAGCAAGATTTCCTGAGGTGCGCATCCAAGACGACGACCGAGAATAAGTCTGAGCGCGACGTGGCTTGCCAAATAGCGCTCGCTGTCGCGTGCACGTTTGAACTTGTTCGCACGCTGTGTCTCAGCCACGCTGACGATGGAGACGTCACGCAAATCCGGATCCGCGAGGTTGATGCGGAAGACATCCACCGGAGATGGCACGGCCGTGTCGTGCATTTTTTTTTGAGAGGTTGGCGAGGCTCGCTGATGGCTCGAAATCCGAGGGTAGATCGGTAACTATAGCACCCCTCACGACGCCAGCGTGTCGAGCAAAGCCTTAGCCCCTTTCAGATCGAGTGTTGAAGCCTTCGGTGTGAACCAGGCGTAGACCGGCGCTAGAAGTTCGCGAGCTTCAGCGCGGGCAGCCCTGGTCGCATCGGAGCCGAGCACGGTTAGCGATTGGCGTCGCATAAATTTGGCACACTCGAAGGCGAAATCGAGCAATATCCAGTGATATTGAGCAACAATAGAATTTTGATTTTGTTGAGTTTCAGCCGCCGCAACCGAGGCTGAAACCTTGCCCTCCGAAGGCAGAGGTCAGGGGTTTGAATCCCTTGGGGCGCGCCAGATTTCAAGTGTCCGGCCGTTGCGATTCGGCTATCCTGAGGGATTTACCCGAATCGCTTGGCACAGTTTTGGGCACAGTTGGCGGAGGAACGGACGTGGCGAGCATCAGAGAAAAGGGACCGGAGCAATGGCACGCCGGGTGCGGCGCACGGAATAGCCTCCCATAACCACCACCCTGCGGACGCGGAAAGAGGGGCGCGCGATGACCCATATCGACTCATCTCGGCCATTCGACGATGAATGTTGCCGTGGCACAACGGCCCTCATGATGTGGTAGCATGTCGTCGTTCAGCCTATGGGAGGCGCTCGGTGAAACGGCGTCGCACTACAACCCGTAAACCAGCCAAAACGCGGCACGACGGCACGACGAAGCTCAAGCTCCGCAAGGAAGCACCGGCGGCACGCCGGCGCTGTTCCCCAAACGACGATCTGAAACACTTGTTGGCAGAGGCCCGCCACAAGCTGAAGGAAGCGTTGGGCCATCAGACCGCGACCTCTGAGGTGTTGGGCATTATCAGCACCTCACCCAACGAAGAGCGGTCAGTTTTCGATGTGATCGTGCGAAACGCGGTCTCTCTGTGCGGCAGTGAGTTTGCCAACGTGTTCCGGTTCGACGGCGCGCTGCTGCATTTCGTCACCACTCAGGGGGGCGACGCTGAGTTGCTTAACGCGAAGTATCCAATGCGGCCCGACTCTTCTCAGGTAGCCGGAAGGGTCATACTCACTAAATTGATAGTGCGGGTGGAGGATGTGGTTGCTGACCAGGACTACGACCAGCACTACGTCGAGTCGCTTAAGGCGAGGCATCCAATGCGGCCTGACTCTTCTCAGAGAGCCGGTAGCTGGCGGCGACTGTTGGGGGTGCCGTTGCGGCGGGCGGACGCTCTGCTTGGCGCCATCGTCGTTGGCTGGAAGGCAGCTGGACCGGTTCCGAAGGCCCAGGAGGAACTGCTGAAGACCTTCGCTGCGCAGGCTGTCATCGCCATCGAGAACGCTCGGCTGCTCAACGAGCTGCGCGAGCGAACCGGCGAGCTGGGGCGCTCGGTCGAGGAGCTGCGCGCGCTCGGCGAAGTCAGCCAGACGGTCAACTCGACGCTCGATCTGGAAACCGTGCTGAGCGCGATCGTCAGCAAGGCGGCGCAGCTGTCCGGCACCGAGGCAGGCACCATCTACGTGTCCGACGAAGCAACGCGCGAATTTCAACTGCGCGCCACCTACGGCATGACCGAATTGTTGATCGATGCGGTCAAAGATCAGCATGCCGAAATCTCCAAAGCGGTCGCGCTCGCCATCGAGCAGCGCCAGCCGGTGCAAACGCCCGATTTGCGTGCCGAACCGGCATCGGTGGCCACCGATATCATGCTGCGGGCCGGTTATCTCGCGCGCCTGATAGTGCCGCTGCTCGCGGCCGATCGCATCATTGGCGCGCTGGTGGTGCGGCGTCGGGTGCCGGGCGAATTTGCGAAGAATATCATCGAGCTGCTGCAGACCTTCGCGGCGCAATCCGTGCTCGCCATCCAGAACGCCCGGCTGTTCCACGATATCGAGGAAAAAGGCCGAGAGCTCGAGGAAGCGAGCAAGCACAAGTCGCAGTTCCTCGCCAACATGTCGCACGAGCTGCGCACGCCATTGAACGCCATCATCGGCGTCACCGAGATGCTGCGCGAAGACGCCGGCGACCTCAAGCGCGAGGATGAAATCGAGCCGCTCGATCGCGTGCTGCGCGCCGCGCGGCATCTGCTCGGATTGATCAATGACATTCTCGATCTGTCGAAGATCGAGGCCGGCAAGATGGAGATTCATATCGAGGAGTTCGCGATCACTCCCCTGATCGACGATACCGTCAAAACCATCAAAACGCTGGCGGCCAAGAACAACAACCGGCTGGTGGTCGATTGCAAGCCGGATATCGGTGTCATGCAGGCCGACCAGACACGGGTCAGGCAAGCGCTGCTCAACCTGCTCAGCAACGCCAACAAGTTCACCGAGGGCGGCGCCGTCACGATTAGCGTGCAGCGTCATCAGGACGCCGGGCGCGACTGGATCACCTTGGCGGTCAGCGACACCGGCATTGGCATGACGCCGGAGCAGGTGGGCAAGCTTTTCCAGGATTTTTCCCAGGCCGATTCGTCGACGACGCGCAAATATGGCGGCACTGGGCTTGGGCTCGCCATCAGCCGCCGGTTCTGCCAGCTCATGGGCGGTGATATCGCGGTCGAGAGCGAGCTTGGCAAAGGCTCGACCTTCACGATTCGCTTGCCGGAGTCCGCCGTTGGCGACACGCCGGCCGCCGTTCATCAGGCGGCACCAAGTGTCAAGATCGCACCCAGCAATGCGCCGCTGATCCTGATCATCGATGATGACGCAACAGTGCGCGACGTAATTGGTCGCTTCCTGGAGCGCGAAGGATTTTCGGTCGCCAAGGCGGACGGTGGCAAAGAGGGACTGCGCCTGGCGCGAGAACTGCATCCTGCCGCGGTGACGCTCGACATCATGATGCCCGATCTCGACGGCTGGACTGTGCTGGCCGCAATCAAGGGCAATCCGGACCTAGTCGACCTGCCGGTCGTTCTGATGACCATCGTCGACGAGAAGAATCGCGGCTATGCGCTCGGCGCCACCGAGTATCTGGTCAAGCCGGTCGATCGGCAAAAGCTGATCGATGTGCTGCACGCGCTGTGCGGCTCCGCCGGCCGTCCTCTTCTCATGGTGGATGACGACGACCTTGGCCGCAGCCAGATGCGGGCGGCCCTCGAGCAGCAGGGCTGGACGGTGACGGAGGCAAGCGACGGACGCGACGCGCTTAAGAAATTGAGCGAAGCCCGGCCCGACGTGATCATCCTCGACTTGATGATGCCGGAGATGGATGGCTTTGAGTTCCTGGAGGCGATGCGTCGCGAGGCCGAATGGCGCGACATCCCGGTCGTGGTCGTCACCGCCAAGGACCTCACCGACAAGGACCGCATCCGACTCAATGGCGGCGTCGAACGCATCATTGAGAAAACCGATCGTGACGACATGCTGCGCGAGCTGCGCAGCGTGCTGGAAAAATGCGTGGAGCGACAGCGCAGTGCACTGCCCGCAGAGGCGTAAATGAAGATTTTGTACGTCGAAGACAACGAAGACAATGTCTTCATGCTGAGGAACCGGCTGACGCGCGCGGGTCACACCGTCGTCATCGCCAACGACGGCGCACAAGGCGTCGCCATGGCGTCGAGCGAGCGGCCGAACGTGATCCTGATGGACTTGAGCCTGCCGGTGCTCGACGGTTGGCAGGCAACGCGTCAAATCAAGGCCGCCCCCGACACCAAGCATATTCCGGTGATTGCCCTTACCGCCAATGCGATGGCCGGCGACCGGGAAAAGGCCCTGGCCGCGGGCTGTGACGAATACGACACCAAACCGATCGAACTGTCGCGCCTGCTGGCAAAGATCAAAGACCTTGCAGAGAAGGCCGGATCGTGAGCGTTGACGGTCCAGCGCTGCTCGTCGTCGACGACAACGAGGACAATCGCTACACCCTGACGCGCCGGCTGAAACGCGAGGGCTATGGCAATCTCACGACCGCGACAAACGGGCGTGAAGCACTCGATCTGCTACAGACGAAGCCGTTTGATCTCATTCTTCTCGACATCATGATGCCCGACATGAACGGGTATGAGGTGCTCGAGCGCATGAAGGCCGGCGCCGAGCTGCGTAACATTCCGGTCATCATGATTTCGGCGCTCAACGAGCTGGACAGCGTCGTCCGTTGCATCGAGCTCGGCGCAGAGGACTACCTGCCGAAGCCGTTCAATCCGACGCTGCTGCGCGCGCGTGTCGGCGCGAGTCTGGAAAAGAAGCGGCTGCGCGACGAGGTAAGGGCAAGCCTGGCGCGGTTGGAGCAGGAGATGGATGCGGCCCGCAAGCTGCAACTCGGCATGTTGCCGCAGGTTTTTCCGGCGTGCACGCCGGAGCAGCCGGTCGAGATCCATGCCTTGATGGAGCCGGCGCGCGAGGTCGGCGGCGATCTCTACGACTTTTTCTATGCCTCGGAAAATCTGTTTTGCTTTCTGGTCGGCGACGTTTCTGGAAAGGGAGCCGCGGCCGCGATGTTCATGGCGCGCACGCGCAGTCTCGTCCGGATGGCCGTTCAGCTTTGGCGGAAAACGAACGACGACCAGATCACCCCCGTGCATATCGTTGAGGCGGTCAATCACGAGCTTTGGCAAAACAATCGCGACCGCATGTTCGTCACCCTGTTTCTCGCCGTTCTGGATACCAAAACCGGCGTGCTAACTTACGTCAACGCTGGTCATCTCGCCCCGTGCGTGCTGCATGCGTCTGGCGGCATTGAACGTGTCAACGACAAACCGGCAATGCCGCTCGGCGTTCGCGCCGGCGCCGTCTACGAGGAGCGAACCGTGACTCTGCGGCCCGACGATGCCGTTTTCGTCTTCAGCGACGGCGTGACCGAGGCGATGAATGTCGCGGACGAGCTCTACGGCAACGAGCGGCTGCAAGCCGATTTGCGTGCTGCGCCAGCACTGACGGCGGAGGAGATGGTGCGCGCGGTCAAGGCCAAGGTCGATGCCTTCACCGGAGAGGCTTCGAAATTCGACGATGTGACGATGCTCGCGCTACGTTGGCAGCCTGCAGGGGCGCGCCTGCAAACGAGCGAGGCTGCGGGGACCCGACACTCCGGAACGAAACAGCCGATGCCCTTGCCGCAAACCACGCACATCGTCATTCGCAAGGACGTTGCAGATCTCGCTGCGTTGACTGCGACAATGGAGCGGGTGGGCGCCGAGCACGGCATGCCGGAAAAGTCGCTGTTTCAGCTGCAGGTCGCGCTCGACGAGATCGTCAGTAACGTCATAAAGTACGCATGGCCCGACGGGGGCGCCCACGACATCGAGATTCGCATCACCGCACGAGACGACGGGCTCGAGGTGGAGATCATTGACGACGGGCGGATGTTCGACCCACGCGACGCGCCTAAACGCGACAAACCACTGCCAAGCCAGAGACCGCAGCCAGGCGGAGTGGGGGTGCAAATGACCAAGCAACTCGTCGACCGCATCGATTATGCGAGAATAGGCAACCGCAACCACACCACGTTGACGAAGCTCTGTGCCTTGGATGCCGCAGCCTCGGGGAGGAAAAAAGCATGAACAAAACCGCACTGAGGATGGAAGACAGTCATGCCGGCTCTGTATGTGTGCTTTCTATCGGCGGTCGGATCGACAGCGGCAACGCCGCGGAGCTCCTGGACCGGCTGAATGGGTTGCTTTCGTCCGGAGAAAAGACGATTCTGCTCGACTTCAAGGAAGTGCTTTATCTCACAAGCGCGGCGTTTCGCGTGCTGCTCGTCGCCACCGACGAGGCGGAACGAAATGCAGTTCGTGTGGTGCTGTGCGGTCTCGCGGGCCAGGTGCGCGACCTGTTCGAAATGGGCGGACTACTCGAGGCTTTTACGGTTCACGGTTCGCGTGAAGATGCGCTGGCCAAGCTCTGACGGCCGCTGCAGAGGCCGAAGGCATTGAGGGGGCCATGAAAACGCCCAGCAATCTCATCTACGGCGTGAAGGAAAAGCCTCCGAACCTCGTCTGTCTCATTAGCGGTCTTCAGCAAATCGCTATTATAGCGCCTATTCTCGTTCTGCCCATTCTCACCATTCGCGCCGGTGGAGGTACGTTGGACGCCGCGACTGCGATCGTCAGCCTGTCGTTGGTAGCGTTGGGTGTTGGAACGATTCTGCAAAGCCTGGCCCAACGCTGGATCGGCTCCGGCTATCTGATCTCGTTTTGCTTCACCAATGCTTATTACCCCGTGAGTGTCCTGGCGGTAAAACTTGGCGGCCTGCCGCTGTTGTTCGGCATGACGTTGTTCAGCGGCGCCGTTGAGACGCTCTTCGCGCCGCTGCTCCGCCGCCTTCGGCCGTTTTTCCCGGCGGAGATTTCCGGCATCTGCGTACTGCTGATCGGGCTGGTCGTGGGTCTGCTCGGAATTCGCCAGATCCTCGGTATCGATGAGATTGCAGATCAGAGCGGCGCAAGCAGCGGACCAGAGATCGCACTCGGCATCGGCACCCTTGCCGTGATGGTGGGGTTGAATGTCTGGTCCAAGGGTAGCCTACGCATGTATTGCGCGATCGTCGGCATCCTGGTCGGATTGATCGCCGGCGCTGGCATGGGTGATTTCAACGGCACTGCATTCTCCACCACCGCGCTGTCCGCCGGCGTCGTCGCCTTGCCGAAATGGTCGGCTCGCCTTCCGCACTTCCGTTTAGATTTGGTCATCCCCTTCGCAATCACGGCACTCGCCTGCGCCCTGCGGGCAATGGGGGACATCACCAATGCGCAGCGGATCAACGATAGCGACTGGGTGCGGCCGGAGATGATCTCCATTCGCAATGGTCTGTTCGCCGACGGCCTGTCAACCATGGTGTCGGCTTTGCTTGGCAGTGTTGGAGGCAACACCTATTCGGCCAGTGTCGGACTTTCGAGCGCCACCGGGGTGACCTCGCGACAGATCTCGCTGTGGACGGGCGGCATCTTGATTGCGTTATCCATTTTTCCAGTTGCTGCCGCGGCAGTCGTGTCTATTCCACGTCCGGTCATTGGTGCGGCATTGCTGTTCAATTCAGCATTCATCTTGATCAGCGGCATTCAGATCATCACCAGCCGCCTTCTCGACTCGCGCAAGACCTTCACCATCGGACTGGCGCTCGTCTTAAGTGTCAGCCGTGACGTGTTTCCCGGCTTCTACCGAGCCGTTCCGGACATCTTGCAAGCGCTTGTCTCGTCGGGCTTCGTCATGGGCGTTTCAGCGGCGCTGCTGCTCAACGCCATCTTTCGGATTGGCGTGCGGCAGCGCGTGACGATGAAGCTTGATGCCGGGCCCGTCAATCGAGATACGATCGAGCGATTTTTCACCGAACAGGGTGGGCGATGGGGAGCACGGCGCGACATCATTAGCCGGGCCATCTTCGGTGTTGTGCAGGTGCTGGAGGTCGTTGGCGATATACCGGAAGGGACCGAAATTGAAGCGAGCTTCGATGAGTTCAATCTCGATGTGAGAATAAGATACAAGGGCACGCCTTTGATCATTCCCGGTCGGAAACCGACACCGCGGGAAATCATCGCCAGCGAAGAAGGCGAGCGGCTACTCGCGGGCTACCTGTTGCGACAAAGCGCAGATCGGGTCAGCTGTAAGACATCCGACTCCGCGAGCGATGTACGACTGCACTACGATCATTGAGGCTGATGCAGGGAGCTTTTCGAAGATGTCGCGCCCGCCCGGATTGCTCTACTCGGTCGAAGAAACGCCGCCGCGAGCGGTGCTCATCGTAGCGGGGCTCCAACAAGTAGCCCTGATGTCGAACTCGCTTCTGTATCCCATAATCCTCGGTCGAGAAGCACATCTGTCTCCTGATCGGCTTCTCGATTTTGTTTCGCTTTCGATGCTGGCGCTTGCAATAGCGGCACTGCTGCTCTGCGCGAAAAGCCGTTTCATCGGCTGCGGATATCTGTGTCCCGGCGGCTACACGCAAGTTTTCCTAGGAGCCTCCCTGTCCGCCGCGCAGACCGGAGGCTTGCCGCTGGTGTTTGGAATGACGGTTATCACAGGCATTCTGCAAACCGCCATAGCGCCCGTGTTGCGGCGGGTCCGCTTTCTGTTCCCGCCCGAGATCGCGGGTCTTGTCATCGCCGTGGTCGGCCTCTCTATTGCGGTGCTCGGCGTGCGCTACAGCATCAGTGGCGCAGCCAATAGCGAGATCGCGTCGAAGTATCTCGCTGTTGCTGCAATTACGCTGACGACCATGGTCATCTTGAACGTTTGGACCAAAGGCTATTTGCGAATGTTTTGCGTTTTATTGGGCATGACGGTGGGTTACGCCGCCAGCGCTGCGCTGGGCGTACTCGATTTTTCCGCTGCAATTCCAAGTAACGGAATACCCCTTCTGCGCTTTCCTAGCTTACAGTTCCTACAATGGCGTTTCGACGCGAGCCAGTTCGCGCCATTCGTAATCGTCGCTATCGCCGGAACGTTGAATCTGATCGCCAACATACCGTATGCGCAACGCATCAACGACGCAGATTGGGTGCGGCCGGATTTCACGTCACTGAGAGGGGGGATGGTCGGTAACGGTTTCGCTACGATCATTTCCGCCGTGATTGGCACCATGGGAATCAACACTTACAGCGTAAGCATTGGTCTGTCGGCGGCGACTGGAATCACCAGCCGCTCTGTCGCCTACATAATCGCCATCGCTTTCGCTCTGCTCGCGCTGATACCGGCGGCGGCAGCGCTCATTACCACCATTCCTGCCCCTGTCGTTGGCGCGGCGCTGTTCTTCGCCGCCGCCTTCGTCTTCACCGGCGGCTTGCAAGCGATAACTGCGCGTCTGCTGGACTCCCGCAAGATCATCGTCATCGGCTTCTCGTTTGCAATGGCGATGGTCGCTGACACTAGCCACGATCTATTGGCGCGCGCTCCGGCCCTGCTTCATCCTATTTTGGATAACGGACTGGTCCTTGGCACAGTTTCCGCCGTGCTCCTCAACTTGATCATGCGCATCGGAGTGCGGCAGCGCGTAACGATGAAGCTTGGTGCCGGGTCCGTCAATCGAGATACGATCGAACGATTTCTGACCGAACAGGGCGGGCGATGGGGAGCACGGCGCGACATCATCAGCCGGGCCATCTTCGGTGTCGTGCAGGGGCTCGAGGTCGTCGGCGATATACCGGAAGGGACTGGAATTGAAGTGAGCTTCGACGAGTTCAACCTCGATGTTAGAATAAGATACAAGGGCGCCCTTTTGATCATTCCCGAGCGGAAACCAACGCCGCGGGAAATCATCGCCAGCGAAGAGGGCGAGCGGCTGCTCGCCGGCTACTTGTTGCGCCAAAGCGCGGATCGCATCACCTGCAAGGGATCCGGCACCATGACCGAGGTGCAGCTGCACTACGACCATTGAAGCTCGTTCCGGTCACCCCCAATGGCGAGCATCGTGCCGTCAACCGCGCCGTTCCTGCAGGTTCAACCGGTGCGCAAGGAATTCTATGCGGACCGTTTTCTGCATAATTTCGCGGTCAAGGACTTGAGCGGGCTTTCAGCCGATCGCTGGCAAGCCTTTCAACGCACCGTCGTCGCGCCCAATGTCGCCCCCGACCGCAAGCGGGGCCAGATCGGGCTTAGAATGATGCTGTTTTCCTCGATCCCCTATCTTTTGCCGAACAGAGGAGGATGTTGCCATCCTCATCCCTCACGGTCCAGAGTTCTGGTTGAATCCAAACTAAACGCGAGAGGGCTGCGCCGGCAGACCGCCCCGGCAGCTGCGATTGGCGTAATGCCCATTAGCGCCAGTTCAGCGAAGAGCTGAACCAAGCACGCCTGCAGAAAGTGCCAGCGTTGCGGCGGCGGATAGCGAATTGCTGTAGGCGTCAGTCCTAGCATTTTTAGCCTGCAACAGCTGACGCTCAGCGGTTGTGACGTCGGAGATCGTACCCGTGCCGTTGCGGTACGCTGCGAGTGCCGCGTTAAACGTGGTCTGCGCCGCCGCAGCAAGCGCCGTGGAAGCGGCATAGGCGGCGATAAGGCTGACCTACCATGTGCGTATTGAACCAATGCATCTTTGAACCGATCGCTGAATACTTGATGCAAACTCATGCACAACTGAGTGTCGCACGCCGAGGCAAATGCAGCTCGCGAATGCGTTTTGCAGGTATTTTTTCCGCCTGACAAATCGTAGTATTCTAAGACGAACAAATAAAATTCGATCATTTGGGAAAATGCAGACGCTCGCTCATCTAAGACTTTCTGTAGTTCATCATTTGGCTTCTCATCCATAATCCAATACATTGCGAGCGCATCAGCAATTTTCGAGTCCTGAAGAATCATTCTGCTTAGCTCCCAGGCTTTTTTCCGAACAGTTCGAAATTCTGTGGAAAAGAAGATATTGGCGATGTGAGCAGCGCGCTCTCGCTGCTGCTTTCGCTCGCTAAGCTGGTTGTATGAGAGTTCCGAAATGGCAACGAGCCCTTCGACGGCCAATACAGTGACCAGAAGCAATTCGGCGATTGGCCCGAATTTCTGCCCCAGCGTCGGATCGATGACATACAGAGCTTGGTCATAAGGGCAACCCCTTGGGCGGCGCGACTTCAATGGCCGCCTTAGTCCTGGCTCGCAGCGTGTCCGTTGCAAAGATGGCTGCTGAGCCCTTTCTGTCTCCGAGTATATTTCAATCTTGCTGCGTTCGCCTTGTGATAAGCCAGCCGATGCGGCTTTAATCCTCGCAAGTTTTTGCTGCCGTATTCATCGCGATCATTCGCGACGCCCAGTTTTCCCGATTGACCAGAAAGGGTCAATCGTGCGGTTTGCAACGTTCCGCGCACGTCCGTTCCTTCCCTGATCGCGTCGACAACAGCGACACATCGCGAACCCGTGTCAGCTGACACGCTTATCCAGCCTAGGTCCCTTGGGGGCGCGACGAGAAGGCCTTTTTCGACTGTTGTGCCCTGGGCACTTGCCAGGACAGACCCAGCCCATTCCGGCGAGCCCGGGTTGGTTTCGGATGGCGCTATGTCCGACATTTCCCCACGCAACGGATGCACCCACGCCATTCCCAGGCGTCCTGGATGGGTTCTGCGCTGTCCCAAACGCCACCACCATAGGCGACGGGACTTTGGGACAGACACAATCTTGCAGGCCCTAGTTGCTGGTTTGTTTTCCCTCAGGCCTGGATAGGCAACGACAAAGCCTCACACTGCGTCGAGCTATGATCATTCGTCGCTGCCAGGACTAGTCATTTGAATGTTACCTCCAATCGACGTCTCCCAACCTCTGTCTTGCTGCAGTTGGGCTGCGACTTCAAAGTATGTCGGTCCCGAGCCATATAGGAGTAAATCCCACTTAGGAGGACCTCATGGCCGAATCCGAAAAACCCCGCGTTGTTGGCCTGAACCATATCGCGCTGGAGGTCGGTGATATTGAGGAGGCGCTGGCATTCTATGGCCGTCTCTTCAAATTCGAGTTGCGTGGAAAAAGCGACTCCATGGCTTTCATTGACCTGGGCGATCAGTTTATTGCGCTTCAGACGGGCCGTAAGCAGTCCGCCGATGATGGTCGTCATTTTGGCTTGGTGGTCGAGGACAAGGAATTAGCGCGCAAGGCGCTGAAAGCCGCTGGAGTCCCCTTGCTGGATGGGCCGTTCCTTGACTTTCGTGATCCCTGGGGCAATCGCATCGAGATTGTTGGCTACGACAACATTCAGTTTACTAAGGCTCCTAATGTGCTGCGTGGAATGGGTCTCAGTCAGCTAGCGAAAAATGAAAAAGCGAAAAAGGAATTGGCCGACAAGGGTATGAGTGTTTGAACGGAAAATAATGTTGTTTCTGAGTCTATGGGTTTGGCTGCACGCCGTCTATTCCCGTCGTTTTCAGGATCGGAAGTCCAAAATTGTGCGGATAGTAGTTCCAAGCGACAAAGCCAACCGCAAAGAGGCGTGCGAGGCCGCATTCTATCGCTGATCCAAAGTCGTGTCAGTGGCACGACCCTCTCACTCTCTTTCAAGAGCTGCCTTGATCGCCAATTCCATGTTGCCTAGTATTTCGTTCATAACAGAAGCCCGGACACTCGGGCGTATAGGGAGGTTGCCATGCTGACGCGACGAGGCTTTGCAGGTTTTGCGTCCTGTGCAATTTGCGGAGTTACTGGATTCATCGCGACAGAGGCGTCGGCGCAAGGTGCGCCTCCCGCAGCCACGCCTGGCGTTACGCGAAAGCTTCTTTCGCAGACGGACGGTCCGGCACCGGGTTACACGACACTAATTATGGACGTGGAAATAGACGCGGGAGTGATGGTCGGGCGGCACACACATCCGGGAATCGAGTCGGCCTATGTCCTTGAAGGAGGCCTGGATCTTCCCATACAAGGCCAACCGACTCGTACGTTAAAGCCGGGCGACACCGTCCAGATCCCTCCCGAAACGCCCCATGCCGGCGGGCCCAATGGCGACAAGAAGACAAAGTTCATCATCACCTACGTCGTCGAGAAAGGTAAGCCGCTGGCGTCTCCGGCCTGATCAGATTAGGAATTTCTGAACCTATCGCTGGTCCAAAGTGTGTCAGCGGCACGACGTTCTGTCACTGCATCTGCGTCCTGCAGCAATTCGCGGTGCGTTCCGCTTGAATGGGAGGGCATGGCACCGAGCCGTAGGAGCAAAACACGCAGCAATCGCCTGGTTTCGGATGCAACGTCGCGCCGCAGCCAGTGCATTGGTAGACAATTTGGCACGCGTCAATCGGCATAACCTCGGTCTTTGCTGTGCCGCAATTGGGGCAGACAATGACTGACTGCTGGATCATGGCGATACGAGTGGCAACTCGACCATCTTCTGACACCGTTTATGGCGCTTTCCTTAATTGACTCTCGCGTACCACGCGTTCGTGAGGTTCGTCGATGCTTTTAATACGATATTCGAACTCACCATCGCGTTCTGGCAATTTCCCGGTGACAGCGTAGGCACCTCCCGGAAGGTTTTGGCTTAGGGAGGGATTGAGAAACACGGTCTGGTCGACTTGAAATTTGTGGGTAGGCATAATCGCCCTCGTGCTCGAAACGTCCCACTGTGATTTTATACTGTTCTGGGCAGCGAAATAAGCCAGTTGCTAATCCCGCATGGTCCGCAATGCCCTAAACAAAATGCGAAGCGGAAACCTGTCGGGAAGCGTTATCTTCGACGATTCCACAGCAGAAAATGAGTTAATCCAATCAGCTTGCTCACGAAAATGCTGTCCAATGTGCTTCGTTTAATCACTGATCATTTTTCGGTCACTTTGCACACAATGAGGACAGTCCTGCAAGCGACTGAAGTGATTGAAAGTCTCCGCATAAGAAATTTTTGGAGGTAAAATTTCGGCACCTTCAACGATTGGCACGCGACTTGCTGATGCTTTGGCGCCGATTCGCACCAACTGACGTGTCACAGATTCGTCATCGCCACTTCACTGTCTATCGGCGATATGCGCGAAAAGTAGGGACGGAACCGCCCATGGATTTTAATTCGTTCATGGGAGCTTGCTATGAGCACGCAGTCCGTCTTGTATCGGGAGAACGGGTTCCCGCGACAGAAAACTCGCCAGCCAAACTCCAACGGTTTTTTCAAAGTTATACTTGAGTGGCAACGACGAGCGCGATCTCGACGCGAACTCGCCCACTTATCATGCCTCGACATAAAAGACATTGGCTATCCAGCCGACGTTAAGGCGGAAAAGAACAAGCCATTTTGGCGGAGGTGAAACTCCCAACCCCACCGTAAGAACTGCAGGCGATCCTTAGCAATATTTTATTTCTGGGGTTTGGCTATATCCAACACATTCATCCGGTTCTCTTTCTCCATTTGGCGCTGTTGCCGATTAATGTGTGGAGACTTTTGATTTTGCGGCCGTCTCTAGGCGCAGAATGGATCGTAACAACCCTTATGAAAAAACGGCTGCCATCACGTACCAAATAAAACCGAGGGACATACACTCTGAGTGTGATTTCCTCCTGACTGCACTTCCGCTTTAACAATAGCATCCTTTGGGACCATCATGCGTCGCGGCGGAATTGTCAGATGCGCAATTTTGCACTGCAGAAAAACAGTGCCAGCTTTCGCCGATCACTATTAAGAGACAACAGGCTGAACGGTGTCTGCTTTTCAGGTATGTCCGCCTTGCGAAGTCTGCGCGTTGAAACGCCAGCCGTTGATGTGACCTCATGCGCAATTATCGGGCGAGTAGACCAGCGCCCATTGGAAAAATTTGATCGAGCATCAGAGCGGCCTTTTCCAACAGCATCGGGCAACGCCGAGCGGCGGAGCGCCCGGCCGTGTCTCGTTTACCGGCCGTGTCTCGTTTATCTGTGAGCATGCGTGTCGGAGGCCATGCCCCTGACACGCACGATGCTAAAGTTGCTTTACTTCGGGGCTGCGGCGACTACCTGTCCGGGCGGCAAAATCCTGAACAGGAAGAACGGCGCCGTCTGTCCCGGACCGAACGGACCAGGGACCGCATTCTTGACCGGCGGCAAGCTCTGGAGAAAGGCGGCGATTGCCATCACATCATCTTTCGTGAAGTTGGCGAAGGCGTGCCAAGGCATGATTGGCGCGAGCACGCGACCGTCCGGTCGAACACCGGTCTGCAACGCCGTCACGATTTGCTCTGTCGTCCAATTACCGATCCCGGTCTCCTTATCCGGTGTGATATTTCTGCCGGCAAACGCACCGAGACCCGGAATCTCAAATCCCACGTCCGATCCGCCGAGAAAACGTGCAATATCCGGCTTGCCGAAGAAATATCCCGGCGTATGGCAATCGTTGCATCCTGCAATCGTGACCAAGTATTTGCCCCGCTCAATTGGCGACGCCGACTGGGAGCACGCCGCTACCAGCGCGGTTATTGCAACTGCCACAGCAGCGGTAGCCCCCGTTACGATGCAAGCTAAGTTTTTCATGATCTATCACCTCCCATTTGCTCATGATACTCTCTCCGTTGGGCACAGGCGATCATTCAACGGCGCT
Source organism: Xanthobacteraceae bacterium (assembly GCA_030039655.1). The sequence goes on from JASHVC010000364.1 coordinate 19,501, forward strand.
CATAATCGCTTGGTGCGGCGGCCAATGGAGGCGGCCGGCTGCGGATCGCCGCCCATTGCTGAACGCTGAAAGACTTCGTAATTTGTTCATGATTTCTAAAATCGTTTAAGCAGGAGAGACGCCATGGCTTCTGTAAGTTCCGAAGCAGCCGCCCCGTCTCACGGCGGGAGCGGTCCCTCATTCGAATACCTGCACGCCATCGAACCCACTACAACGACGCGACCAGAAATGCTCAGCGACGGGGTTTTTGCCGTGGCGATGACCATTCTCGTTCTCGATCTCAAGCTGCCGCCACTTTCGCCGGGTATTTCGGCCAGCGAATACTTCGATGCCGTGTTTGCGCTATGGCCGAAGTTCATTGTCTTCGTTTGCAGCTTCATCACTCTCGGGCGGCTTTGGGAAATTCATCGCTACGTTTTTCATTTTTTGAAAAGTTGCGACCAAACATTGCTGTTCTGGAATACTCTCATTCTTATCTTTGTCTGCTGCGTGCCGTTCTCGACCTCAATCGCCGGTGAGCACCCGTATTTTTCGCTCTCTGCAGCGATCTACGCCGGCAATTGTTTGGCGCTGAACCTCGTTTATCGCGGGTTGTGGCACCACGCCTTGCACGGCGACCACTTGGTGAAAGGCGGCCTTAAGCCCGGCATCCGCAAGGCGGTCACCAGGCGGTTCAATGTCTTTTTCGTATTGATGATGTTGGCGCTGGTCCTTTCGTACTTCAACAGCCTTGTGAGTATCGGTTTGATCGTCGTGCACCAGCTGGTGATGTTCTTCATGCAGCCGATCTTCAAGGGACAAAGGACCTAGTACGACCGCGCCGCCATTGCACTACGGGTCGCGATTTCATGCCCGAGCGCCTTTCGTTTCGCTCCGCTCAGGCCTTGATAGGTGACGACCTTCAAACCCAGAAAAACCTCCTAATAATAAGACGCAGCGACCCGCGAACGTTCAGAGCTACCTCGCGACCCTTGTCGGTCCCGACCAATCCTTCAGCTAATCCGGAGTAAGCCTGCCAACAACAGGCCGTCATCTGAAAGTGTTAAAACTCTTTAAGAGTGCCGATGATTCCGCAAAAGATTTAGGTGATCCTTAGCAGTCAAATCAAGCTTCACTGTACACCCGCAACTCAATACGCATAATTTGCTCGTGTTCGTTCTCCATCGGCGAACGGAGCCGAGCTTGCTTGTGCAAGGCACCTCGGCAAAAGGCGCTGCCTTAAATGAAGACAGCACTTGCGCGTTTTTGGTGTGATGAGAACGGCGTAAAAAACCTTGAATATGGCCTTATTGTCGCTGCGGTTGCTCTGGCCATCTTCGACGTTCTTGTAGGCAGTCATTTTAAACTCCCAAGCACGATCGGCGCCGGTTCAACGCTGATACCGTAACCACGACAGGGCTTGGCGCCTCGGAGCGCTTCTATTG
>JASHVC010000365.1 GCA_030039655.1 Xanthobacteraceae bacterium
TGGCGGTGTGCGGGCCGCATCCACCGGTCAGCGTCGCTCTCGGCCCGCAATTTGACCTGACCTGGAATCCAAAGGGCGCCGACTTCGCCATGATGCTGGGCGAATTCTATTGCGCCCAGCTCGACGCACCGATGTTGTTCCAGGTCGTCCGTGAAGGTGTCGTCTATGCGCGCGTCTACGATATCCGCGGCCGTTCGGTCTCGACGCTCTTCACCATCCCTACACCTTGATTGACGGTCGTCCGCGCACATCGCCAGTCTCATCTCGCCACAGGAGACAGATCATGGTCAGCGTCTACGTTTTCGACGCCTACGGCACCTTATTCGACGTACATGCAGCGATCGCACGCCATCGCGCTGACGCCGGTCCCGACGCGGACCGCTTTTCGGAGCTTTGGCGTTCCAAGCAGCTTGAATACACCTGGACCATGACGCTTGCCGGTGATTATGCCGACTTCTGGACGTTGACCGAACGCGCGCTGGATTATTGTTTTGCGCGGATTGGCTCCGTCGACCGGGGGCTGCGCGCAAAGCTGCTCGAAGCCTATCTCAAGCTCGATGCCTTTGCGGATGCGCGCGCGACGCTTACGGAGCTAAAAGATCGCGGGCTGCGCCTTGCCATCCTCTCCAACGGCGCGCCGCGCATGCTCGCTGCCGCGGTGAACGCGTCGGGGCTAGGCGAAATGCTCGACAGCGTGCTCTCCGTCGACACCGTACGCATGTACAAGCCGCGCCCGAAAGTCTACGCGCTCGTTACCGACAATTTCACTGTCGCTCCGCAGGACGTCGCCTTTGTATCGTCGAACCGATGGGACGTCATGGGAGCGGCCGCATTTGGTTTTCGTCCCGTCTGGGTCAATCGCGCGCGGGTGCCCGAGGAATACCCCGACCGGCCGCCCGTTCGGGTCGTCCACGAACTCGCGGCGCTGCCTTCGCTGGCGATTTAGCCGAAGCGCCCGCCAGGACCTACGCCACTTCATCACGCCTTTCGCGCGCCTCGGGATGCTTTAGAGCCGATGCGACTTCCTGCTTGGTGAGCCGCGTCCCATCGTCTCCTTCGATCAGCAATGTGACGCGGCCGCTTTCGTTGATGTGCCGCGCCCAGCTCATCGCCTCATCGAGAAGGCCGAACTCCTTATAGAGGTGGCGATCCTTATCCTGTGGAGAGATCGATTCGGAGCCGCGCGGACCTGAATAAACCCGATAGGTCATCGGTACCTCCTGTCTGCGAATGCCGTGCTGTTCGTGAATGAATGCGTCAAAGCCCGGAGCTCACCGACGCTCTTTGTAAACGCGCAAACCACAGAAAGCGCCTCACCACGGCGCGCGACGCGTTGACGCGGGCAAAACGGCACTGTTACCATCGCGGCAATAACCGAGGGGAGGAATCAAATGCGCCTATTTCTTGGGCTTGCGTTCAGCATGGCCATTATTGCGGCAACAATGCTCGGGCAGTCAGCGTACGCACAAGGGAGCGCGATTTTTCTTGTCACCTACGTGGATGTGATGCCGAATTCGGTCGATTCGGCTGAGCGAGTGCTTGACCGATACCGCGGGGCAAGCCGCAAGGACGAGGGTAACTTGCGCTTTTTGGTGCTTGAGGAAATCTCGCGTCCGAACCGTTTCGCTATCGTTGAAGCCTGGAGGGACAAGGCCGCGCTCGACGCGCACGCCGCCGCCGATCACACTCGAGCATTTCGTGAAAAGCTAAAGGAAATTCAAAACGCTCCCTACGACGAGCGCGTCAACAACCTGCTTTATTCCGGCCAGGACGCCACGGAGAATCGTCCCAACGCCGTCTATGTCGTGACTCACGTCGACGTCGTTCCACCGGCAAAAGACCAATGCATGGCGATGCTGAAAGACATGAGCGCCGACACCGCCAAAGATTCCGGCAATATCGGCTACCTCGTGCTGCAGCAGGCCAATCGCCCCAACCACTTCACGGTCTTCGAGAAATGGCGAGGCATGAAGGCCGCCGAGGCTCACGCCATGGAGGACCACACCCGCGCGTTCCGCGAAAAGCTCGTGCCGATTGCCGGGGCTCTCTATGATGAGCGCTTTTACAAGGCGCTAGACTGAATAGTGCGTTTGCCGCGGCAGCAGCGGCCTACGCCAGCTACTTCTCCGGCGTAAATTTCTGATCGCTGTAGGGCAGCGATGCCGGGCGCTGGATCACGATGAACCCATGGTCCAGCGTGCGGTGGCAGTTGTTGCACCCGGCGGTGAGGCTGTCGTACGCGGCCATGAAGGCTGCGCGATTTTTGTCGTCGATCGCCTTCTGCAGCGCCTTGATCTGAGCACCGACCATCTTGTCGACGGTGTCGCCGCCGAGCAGTTTGCTGACGTCCTCGAAGCCTTCGTTCAGCTCATCAACCTCGTAATCGGCGAGTGGCCAATTGCCCGCGCGGCCGGCAAACCAAAGCTTGATGTGCCGGAGCTGCTGCAGCGTCATGATCTCGCCGAGCCCCGGCACATCCTCGGCCGGCGCCGGTGCATCCTCCGCCTTCGCCGCGAATCCGGCCATGAGCAGCATCGAGGCGATCAAGACTGCAAATGCTGGCTTCATAATCTTCTCTTCTCCTTCAATGGCGCGCGACCGGACAAACCAATTCGCAAGCGCCAGGAATGCCGCCCAATTCAGCTCATTGGCACGAGCTTCTCGCTGCATGCCTTCGGATAGGTCTGTTCGCAGACCTGATAAAGCGTGGGACATGCTTTAGCGGCGGCAAGCCCCGCCTCGATTGTCTTGATCCGATCGCCCGCCGCGCGCGACTGGCCGTCATAGGTCAGGACCGCATTATTGCGGTCCAGCCCGCGATCGGCTGCGAGAAAGCGCTCTGCTGCGTCGAAATAGGTGGTCGCGATCCGAATTGCCTCGTTGAGTTTCCTTGTGTACTCGGCGTTGGCGTGGGGATCGGGGTTGACCACGCGCGCGTGCACCGCGGCATCCGTATAGAGCGCGTTTAGCTTGAAATATGTGCCGCCGCATTCGGCAAGCGCCACCCAATAAGGCCGGCCGCTAAAGGCGCCCGGCGCGGGCACCATGGCGTCACGCTTGTCGCCGGCAAAGGGCGGCGGTGGAGCCTCCTCCTCGGCAGGCGCACGCCTGTGGCGAGTCTGGCCAAACGCATTCGTTGCCGCGATGAACGCGACGGCAAAGAGAACGTATCTCGCGAAATTTCCCCGCATGGTGTGACTCTTAGCGGCTCGGAGCACCGGATTCAAAACCTCTCGACCCAGGGACGCAGTTCGATCTCCCAAGCCCAGGCGCTGCGGTCCTGCTGCAGCACGTTGAGATAGTTCCGCGCAATTGCATCCGGATCGAGCGTGCTGTCTGGCCTGTCGGGCGGGTCGGCACGGCGGGCGCTCCGGATGCCGCCGTCGATCACGAAATGGGCGACGTGTATGCCCTGCGGCGATAACTCGCGCGCCATGCTTTGTGCCAGCCCACGCAGCGCGAACTTGCCCATGGCGAACGGGGCAGATTGCGCGTAGCCCTTCACACTCGCTGAGGCGCCGGTGAACAGGACTGCGCCGTGAGCATGTGGCAGCATGCGCTTGACCGCTTCCTGCGCCACCAGGAAGCCGCCGAAGGCGCTGACGATCAGCGATTTCTCGACTTCACTGGGGTCGAGTTCGGCGACTGGCCCGCGCGTGCGGTAGCTCGCGTTGTAGACGACCACGTCGGGGGCGCCGAGCTCGGCCTCGACATCGGCGTAGAGCTTGGTCACATCGCTGCGCTTAGACGCATCGCAGGCAAAGGCCTTGCCCCCAACCTCTTTGGCGAGGGGAGCCAATTCGGCCGCGCGTCGTGCCGCGAGCGCCACGGCTATCCCGGCTTTGCTGAAGAGCCGCGCCAGAGAGGCGGATAGGCCCGACCCCACTCCGACGATGAGCGCTGTGCGATAAGTCGGTACAGTCATGCGGGCCTCCAGGTGCCTTTTCCGTTTTCCAAGGCGCCATGGAGCAGGGGAACGTCCGGTCCCGTCAAGCGCCTCGAGCCGCTGGAATGGTAGCGACGCGGACAATTTGACGATAACCACCGCTTGACCATAACCCCGCGTCGAATTTGCCGCTCAATCGATCACCGCGACGGCGTTGATCTCAACCAAGCATCGCGGGTCGGTAGCGAGCCGCACCACCTGGACCGTCGTGGTCGCCGGTTTGGCGTCGCGGAAATATTCGCCCCAGACGCGATTGAGTGCATCCTGATCCGTGAGGTCGGTCACGAAACGGTCGGCCGTAACCACATCCGCGAAGGTCGCACCCACGGCGTCAAGCCCGCGCTTGAGATTTTCCAGCGCCGCCCTTGCCTGCCCCGCCATGTCGTGCGGCATGGAGTCGAATTCCTCCGGACGATGCGGGTGGTGGTGATAAACCGGCGCCGCGGTGACACCGGCGAGATAAACCGTAATCCCTCCCCTCACCTTGATCGCCGGCGCGTACGGCATCCACATGTCAGGCGCATCCGGCCAATGGATGTGTTCGATAGTCTTGGGCACGACTTATTTGTCTCCACGTTAATTCGTCTGCCATACGCTCAATGAATTATCTTGCTGATCAGATCCGCAGTGGGACCCGCAAGAACGGGGGCAATGGTGCCGATTGTGGTCGTGATCACTGTCGTCGTCTCGAATGTCAGGCCGTTGTCCGTCTTCCACTTCGTTTCATCGAAGATTCCCTCAGTGTTGGACTGTCCGGCAACCGCTGCCGCCCATTGAACTTGGCAGTAAAGAAACAAAGCGGCGAAGATTATTACCGCAAAAAATACTGCGCTCGACTCGGCCGCCCAACCATTTAGCAAAGCATTGCCGAGTGGAGAGAATTGGTCACTCGGAGGCGCAATCATACTCTGTGTCCACGTTACTAGCGACCTCGTCACCAACGCGTTGAGAACGAACAGCACACTTCCCATTAGGGTCAATGTGCGGAAATCATTAAGACGTCGGCGCAGCCGGGCTGCGTCGGGCCCGGTCTCGTTCCACATGGCCAGTCCGCTGAAGGCCACCATCACTGCGGCCGCCCCGGAAAACCCGATCAGCGTATTTGCCTCGATCATGGCCTCCGTCTTTTCGAGGATGGTCGCCGTTGGGGCTGTGGCTAGTTCGAAGCGGCACATGATGTTGTCAACTACAACTTCGCGAAAGCCCTTATTGACATCAAGAGAAATGCTGGCGGGTGGTGTGCCAATGGTCCTTCCACACGAAACATAGTTCGATCGCAAGAAATACAAGCCAATTGTCGAACCGACGGCCAGCGCACATGCCAAGCCGACTATTGCGGCTCTAGTTGATAACGTATGGCGCAAAACAACACAGGCCAGCCCGATGCTTACGGCGGCGGCGATCCAAACGACCACACTCCAGATCGAGAAATTGATACGTCCATTAATATCGACGGCGAAGCGCTGCAAGTCCGCTTTACCGGGAGGGAGAAGCGGCAGGTTCGCGGTATTGAACCACTGATCTGGCAGCAAGATTGTAAGCGTCCAAGCTACCAACCCCAAAGTGATCAACGGAACGACAAAAGTAATCGCGCCAGCAAGAAAGCCTTGGCGGCTTGGGACAAACACACTCTGCTCTGCGTGATGAAATGATCCGGGCATGCGCGCCCCTGAGATGCCACTTACGGCTTAGCAAAACTCAAGGTAGAAAACAATTGTAGTACGCCTGCCTTCAACCCTTGTCGCGCAATGCCGCGACGCGCAAGGTCGAGCTTACATCCTAAACACGCCGAACTTCGTTTCCGGGATCGGCGCGTTCAACGCCGCGGAAAAGCATAGAGCCAGCACGCGCCGCGTCTCCGACGGCATGATGATGCCGTCGTCCCAAAGCCTAGCGGTGGCGTAATAGGGATTGCCTTCGGCTTCATACTGCTCGCGGATCGGCTGCTTGAACTTCTCTTCATCGATTTCGGACCACTTCTTCCCCTCCTCCTCGATGTTTTCGCGATGCACAGTGGCGAGTACGCTCGCAGCTTGCTCGCCACCCATCACCGAGATGCGCGCGTTCGGCCATGTGAACAGGAAGCGCGGGCCATAAGCGCGTCCGCACATCCCGTAATTACCCGCGCCATAGGAGCCGCCGACGATCACGGTGATTTTCGGCACCTGCGCACAGGCGACCGCGGTGACCATCTTGGCGCCATCCTTGGCGATGCCGCCAGCCTCATAGTCTCGCCCCACCATGAAGCCGACGATGTTCTGCAAGAACAGCAGCGGCACCCGCCGCTGGCAGCAAAGCTCGATGAAATGCGCCGCCTTAAGCGCGCTCTCCGAGAACAAAATGCCGTTGTTGCCCAAAATGCCGACCGGAATGCCGTGAATGTGCGCGAAGCCAGTAGTCAGCGTCGTTCCATAGAGCGCCTTGAACTCATCGAACTCGGAACCATCGACGAGCCGCGCGATGACCTCGCGAATGTCGTATTGCTTTTTCAGATCGGCCGGCACGATGCCGTCAAGATCATTCGCGTCGTATTTCGGCTCCGACGATTTGGCGAGCGCGATGTCGACTGTCCTCTTGATGTTCAGATTGGCCACAGTGCTGCGGCAGAGTGTCAACGCGTGCCGGTCGTTTTCGGCGAGATAATCGGCAACACCGGATTTTTTTGCGTGGACCTCGGCGCCGCCGAGCTCTTCGGCACTGACGACTTCGCCGGTCGCGGCCTTCACCAGCGGCGGGCCACCAAGAAAGATTGTGCCCTGGTTCCTGACGATGATGGTCTCATCCGACATCGCCGGTACGTACGCACCGCCCGCCGTGCACGAGCCCATGACGACGGCGATCTGCGCAATGCCCGCCGCCGACATGGTTGCCTGATTGAAGAAAATACGGCCGAAGTGCTCGCGGTCGGGAAACACTTCGGTCTGATGCGGTAGGTTGGCGCCGCCGGAATCCACCAGATAGATACAGGGCAGACGATTCTCACGCGCGATCTCTTGCGCGCGCAAGTGCTTTTTCACCGTCATCGGATAATAGGTGCCGCCTTTGATGGTGGAGTCGTTGCAGACAATGACGCACTCGCGCCCGGAAACGCGCCCGATGCCTGTGATGATACCAGCGGCGTGAATGTCGCCATCGTACATCCCGTAGGCAGCGAGCGGCGACAGTTCGAGAAACGGCGCGCCCGGATCGACGAGTGCCATGACGCGCTCGCGCGGCAAAAGTTTCCCGCGTGCCAGATGGCGCTCGCGGGTGCGCGATGGCCCGCCCTCTGCGGCCTTGTCGCGCCTTTGCTCGAGTTCAGCGCTGAGCGCCCGCATCGCCGCTTGATTCGCGCGAAACTCGTCCGATCCCGAGTCAACTTTTGATGCAATCGCCGCCAACTAACTCCCCCGCGTGTGAATCTGAACAAACAGTCAGCGACGCGTGCATCGCACCATCGCCGTGAATCTATTCCTGACAAATATCACATGAAGCGGAAACTTTCCCCACCCGCCCGCGTTTTCGTGGGAGCACAAGAACGCACGAGTTTCGCGACCGGAACTTTGCAGCGGGAGGGATTCAGAGGAGTCATTGCATGAAAATCAATCGAAACACCTTGCTGGCGGGCGTCGCCACCCTTGCGTTGGTCGCGGGAACGGGCTTCGCGTCGGCGCAAGAACAAGAGCACAAGAGCCCCGCCGCCCCGCAGGCAAACCAACCGCACGCGGCCGCACCCGCAAACAACCACGCTGCACCGGCTGCGAGCAATAGAGATCGCGGCGTGCAGCCCCAAGGCGCGAATCGCACGAGCCCGACTCCGGGACCAGCCGCCCAGCGAAACTCCAAGGAAAACGGGCGCGTTGGCCAATCAGGCGGGCAGCCCGCCGCCGCACCGGATCGGCGGAACGCACAAAGTGTGAATCGCAACAACAAGACCAATAACGAAGGCACGACCGCCCAAGAGCGGAATATTCCGCGGGGCTTGCAGGGTAACGCGTCCGGCCAGATGCAGGGCCAGCATCAGCTATCAGAAGAGCAGCGGACGCAGATTCGCCGCACCGTCATCGATGCGCGCGGTGCACCGCGGGTCGGTCACGTGAACTTCGACGTGAGCGTCGGCACGACAATACCGCGTGGCCGTGTCCACATCGTGCCGATCCCAGAGACGCTGGTGCAGGTCGATCCGGGCTGGAGTGGCT
>JASHVC010000022.1 GCA_030039655.1 Xanthobacteraceae bacterium
CATCCAGCAGGCGTTCAACACCATGTATCAGCTCGAATTGTCATGCCGCTCGCAGGTCGACGCCATGGCGGCACGCACTGAACTGACCATGCCGGGCGAGAACGTGCTGGCGCACACGGCGCATCTGTATCAGCCCGGCACGCGGCGGCCCTACGGCGTGCTCGAATGGCCGGCCATGGTGCGGCTGTTGGCGGCCGAGCAGACAAACTCCGGCTATCCGCCTTACTGGCATTGAGCGGACAAAAAGCTCGGCGGTGATGGCTGGCGCCCGCCGCGGCCAAAATCCGAAGACGGCCGGCAAAGCATTTGCAATTTCAGTGGTGCAGTGTGGTTCTTTTGCGGCAGATTTCGGATGTGTAGATTCAGATACATTCAGAAAAAATCACTCGTGCATGTAAGTACCGCCATTGACGCGGCACCAAACAGCCAACCTAAAGACAAATTTGCTGACCACGGTTGCGAAAGGGGGTTAATCGTTATTGACAAGAGGTAATTCGATGCGATTCAGAACATTCGGTCGAGTTGTTGCTTCTTTGGCGCTGCTGCTGCCCTTCGCATCATCGTCGGCCCCTGCGAACGAGCTGCGTATTTCCGATCCGGTTATCCACGGCAACCTTGCCATTTTCATTGTGCACAACAGCGCCGGCGGCGGAACAGTTCCGCTTACGCTGGAGGAAGCGATCGCTAAAGGGCAGGTCAAGATCGCCGAGACCGGAGCCGTCAACGACTTGAAGATTGAAAACATCGGCAATGAGGAGGTGTTCGTGCAGGCCGGCGACATTGTGAAGGGCGGCCGGCAGGACCGTGTGCTTTCAGTCGACCTGTTGCTGCCGCCGCGATCAGGGCAGATATCGGTCGCCGCATTCTGCGTGGAGCCCGGCCGCTGGACGGCACGCGGATTGGAAGACGCGACAAAATTCTCGAGTTCTACTAATGCCATGCCGTCGCATGAGGCGATGCGGGTGATCCAATCCTACGCCGAAGCAATGGCCGGCTCGCCCTTGGTTAGCGCGCCCAATCCAGGGCAAAGTCAGCAAGAGATTTGGTCGAGCGTTCGAACAACGCAAGATAGACTAGCTCGTTCAGTCGATCCATCGGTGACGAAGTCGGTTTCCCCCTCGAGCCTGCAGCTCTCGCTCGAAAACGAGAAGCTCAGGCAGGCACAAGCAGAATACGTCGGGGCGCTACAAAGCGCCGGCGAAGCCAGCAACGATATCGTCGGGTACGTCTACGCCATAAACGGTAAGATCAAGAGCGGCGACGTGTACGTGTCGAACGCCCTGTTCCGCAAAATGTGGCCAAAACTACTCGCGGCCAACGCAACAGAAGCAATCGGCGAAAAGAACGCCGCAGCAAGCGCGCCGCCATCACTCCACGACGTCGAGGCCTTTCTCGCCAGTGCGCAAACCGCGCCTAAATCCGAGACAAGGATAACCGCGAGCGTCCAGCTGGTCGCAGGCGAGAGCGACCTTGCGCTCTACACCGAGAGCCGGAGCGTCGACGGAAGTTGGATGCACCAGAAGTACGTTGCAAAGTGATGCGCGTGAAAGGGGCCATTTCAACAGCGGTGTCCGGGTTCCACGTCGGGTTGGCGATGTGGTCGGCCTAGCTCTCCTTCGATGGCTCCTCACGTCTTAGCGGCTCGCTCGGCGGCGGCCCCCAATTCTGCGTCTGTTCGTAGCGTTTGGCGTAGCGGTAAAACGTGCCCTCGAAATTGCCGAAGGCGATGACGAAGCCGGCCCAGCCGTCGATGAACCCGAGCTTGAAGATGTAATGTTTTAGGAACGCCCACGCGCCATGGCCCAACGCGCTCCCCATGGAGACCCGCTTGCCGGCGAGCTTTTGCGCGCCGAGCGATGAATAGCGATCCGCCTTGCGGATGATTTCCCCGAGATTGCGGAATGGGAACTGCGAGATCGCATTCTGCAGCGTTCCTATAGGCTTGCTGCTCAAGACCTCGTAGCCTTCGTGCACTGGCTCAAGCGTGTAGCGCATGGCGCCTTTGCGGAAGAGCTGCGGCTGGCGGAAGTTCGGATACCAGCCGGAGCCGCGAATCCAGCGACCCATGAAATAATTGCGGCGCGGGACTCTATAGAGATCGCAGGACGGCTGCCCTGCCAGCAGGCCGAGGATCTCATCGCGCACCTCTCTGGTGCAGCGTTCGTCGGCGTCGAGACTGAAGATCCATTCGCAACGGCAGGCCTCGACGGCGCGGTTGCGCAAGTCGCCGAAACCTTGGAATGGCACCTGGACCACACGCGCGCCCAGGCTGGCAGCGATATCGGCCGTACCGTCGGCGCTGTTGGAATCGACGACCACGATCTCATCGGCCCATAGCACGCTCTCGACTGCGGCTTTGATTTTCTCCGCTTCGTTAAAGCAAATGATGTAGGTGGAAATCGTCTGCATGGCCGGCACGTCTGTTTATGCCCGTTCCTTGCGCAGCGAAAGACAGGGTCTGATGTCCTCCAGTACTTGAGCCGGGAGAATGCGCTGCATGCCCTCCTGGGTCTGCCCGCCCTCCGGCACGATGGCATGGATGAATTTCGAATATTTGAGCACGGGCGTTGCGCCGAAAAGACCAAAGGCCTCGGTTCCGGTCGCCGCGGCGAGATTGAGCGGACCTGAATCTGTGCCAATGAACAGATCGGCATGGTGGAGGAGGGCTGCAGACTCGGCAACTTTCAGATCGCAGCCGTTGACCGCATTGGCTCCCGACGTATTCGCAATCAAAGTTTGCGCTCGCGCGATGTGGGCGGGGCCTCCGATCACAAAGACTGTTCCGTTTGTGAGGCTGCGCAATGCACCGAGGAATTCAGCCCAATAGGGCGTCGGCCAGTCCTTGTCCGGGTGGGAGCCGCCGAGGCCGAGTGCGATCCACGGTCGCGGCCAAGCGCTGAATTTGCCGCCAATGGCCGCCAGCAGTTCGCTGGCCAGACGCAAGTTCGGCTCGGTCGACAGCAACGGCACTCGCATGTCTGCCATCAGCGCAACGAGCCAATCGATGGGAAAGTCGTGAAAGTGGCTCTGGTCGAGGCCCATGTTGGTGATGAACCATCGCTGGGGCGTAAAGCCAATGCCGATGCGCTCGGGGATGCCCGCAAGAAATCCGGCGACCGCCGGACGAACGGTGCGATCGAGAATCCATAATGAGCGAAAACGGTTTCGCCGCAGCAGCGCGATGAGTCTGATCTGATCGATGGCGCGCTGCAATTCGGAGCCGGTGTTGTTGAAATAGAGCACCTTGGCGACACTTGGTTCCGCGGCCAGAAGTTCGCGCGCGCTGCTTGTCGGCGGAACCAGAAGCGTCACCTTGCCGCCCGGCGATACCGCCGCAATGGCGCGGATAAACGGCAAGTGCCACATGACGTCGCCAATTCCCGGTTTGGGCTGAATGACAGCGCTTGGCGTCACGTCGATTGCCGCGCAGAATGTGACAACATAGCCATCCTATTCAAAGGCGCCGGCGACGATCAACGTTCTAGATTCTTCGCTGGAGCGGCTGCTGAATTACCTCTCCCCCTGGAGAGAGGATTCGCGTGGCATCCGGCGCTAGGCGCGGCCCGGCAAAATCATTTGCAGCACGCGCTTGAACGATGCCGAAGTGTGGTGGCGGAGCATGGCGATTTGCCGATTCCCCTGGGAGGTCAGCCAGTTGAATTGGATGACGCGCCGCTCGCCGTCGAACGGTTCGTGCCCGTGCCAGGAGTTGTTGCTGCGCTTGAATGCGAGCAGCGTTCCGGCGACCGGCGGCACTTCGGTGATGATGTCGTTGAGATCATTGGCGGAGCGCAGCAGACGCAACCGTCCACCGGCCTGTTCCCAGCTCGGATTCATATAGATCAACACGGTGATGATTTTTGTCTTGGAGTCAGTGTGGATTTTGCCGTCGCCCGGGTCGCAGCGCCCGCGCACCGTGGTGATCATCGGCCGGCCGGTGAGGTCGAGGCCAAATTTTTCTTCGAACGCTTCGCGAAAACGGTCCCCCTCCAGCTCGTCGAGAAAGCTTTGGAAGGCGGGGCCGAAAACAAGCTGATCGGTCGGGAAGCTGCCGGGCGAGGAAATCTTCGGATAGTCGGCGTTGATCGCGGCCAATCCGGCTTCGCTGACGAAGCCGGGCACGACCAGATGCTCAAATGGCTGGCGCACCAGCGGGGTCGCCCGCAATGCCTCAAGTCTTAGATGACCGACCATATTTCCTGCCTCCACGCCCCCGAAGCAGAGATTATCACTGTGCCCGCAGTGGGTAAATGAACGGCAATTTCAGCCGAGGCGGCGGAGTAAGTTCAGTGGCCGCGCGCTTTGCGAATCGCCTGCCACACGCGCTCCGGTGTCGCCGGCATTTCGACATGGCGCACGCCGAAATCCGACAGCGCGTCGACGATGGCATTGATGATGACGGCCAGCGCTGGAACCGTGCCGCCTTCGCCCGCGGGGCGGATGCCGAGTGGATGTGTCGCCGAGGGGATTTCGCTCAGTTCCGTGCGGTAGGACGGCAGGTCGGAAGCGCGCGGCATGGCGTAGTCCATGAACGAGGCGGTGAG
>JASHVC010000366.1 GCA_030039655.1 Xanthobacteraceae bacterium
CGATGGTGTAGTGCCAAAGATCCTGCTGATAGGCCACACGAGAAGACGATGGGGCGCCGGGCGCACCGGCGTCCGCGAGCACTTTGTAGTCCGGATGTCCGCCGCCGACGCGCGTCGTCTTCATCGCACGCGAGGCGGCGAGATCGGCTGGGCCGAGGCTGATGCCGTGCATCCGCGGCGAGGCGACCGCGATCGCCCCGACGTTGTTCACGCCTTCTGCGGTCTCCAGAATCGCGTGGATGAGGATCGGCTTCTTGACCGCGTGCTTGGCTTCAAGCTGAGCCAGCAGCTGGTCGAGATAATGAATGTCCCAGGCGCCCTCGACCTTCGGCAGCATCATCACGTCGAGCTTGTTGCCGACGACGGCGACGATCTCACTGATGTCGTCGAGCACCCAGGGCGAGTTGAGCGCATTGATGCGCGTCCACAAGCCGGTGTCGCCGAAATCGCACGCCTTTGCCATGGCGATGAAGCCGGCGCGCGCCGCCTCCTTGGCATCGGCCGGCACGGCGTCCTCAAGATTGCCGAGCACCACGTCGACTTCGCGGAGAAGCTCCGGCACCTTGGCGCGCACCTTTTCATTATGCGGCGGGACGAAATGAATCATCCGTTCCAATCGCAGCGGCAGTTCGCGCAACGGCGCTGGCGCGCCGATGGCCAAGGGTTTGAAAAAATTGCGCGGTAGCTTCATCAGAGAATCCCACAACTCCCGATGCGTGACGGTAGAATGAACGCCGCGGCGTCGCCAAGCCGCTTTTCACGCCAGCGCTGCTCATGAAATGGCGTCACAGCATTTCCCCGCGCATAAGCCTTGGCTGCGACGCGGCTGGGGCGACACCCTCGCGCATGAGCGCGCGGCGCAATGGGTCAATGTGGTCTACGAGATAAAGGGAAAGCCCGCGCATGGCATGAGCAGGAATGAAACCGGTCAGCAGGCTGCGGTTCAGCATATCGACCGCGACGGTCCGACTCATGACGTCGGCTCGACGCTGCGCGTTGTAGCGGGCGAATACCTCCGGTGCACCTACATCCAAATGCTGCCGCCGGGCGTCGGCCACGATCTCGGCGATGGTGGCGCTGTCGCGCAAGCCGAGATTGAGCCCCTGAGCGCCGATGGGCGGCAGCACATGCGCCGCTTCGCCGACCAGCGCGATGCGTGCGCGCCCGGCCGATTCCGCGGATTCAACAGTGAGAGGAAAAAGACCACGGCCCGGCTCGACGCTCATTCGCCCGAGCAGCGAATGCGCGCGGCGCTCGATCTCCTCCGCGAGCGCCGGGCCTGTCATCGCATCGAGCTCTTGTGCTATCGCCGGATCCAGCACGCCGACCAGACTCGAACGCCGGCCGGGGAGGGGAACGAGCGTGAACGGCCCGCTCTCGGTATGAAATTCGGTTGAAATATCTCCGTGCGGGCGCGCGTGGCTCAGATTGAGCGTGAGCGCGGTTTGCGGATACGTGCGTCGCTGCGAACCGATACCGGCCGCGGCACGGCAAAGAGATCGCGCGCCGTCTGCGCCGATCGCCAGCGAGACGCGCGCTGTGGCGCCGGCATGCTTGATGGTGACGCCAGACTCATCGCTCTCGACCGCGAGCGCCGGGGCGGCAATACGTGCAAGGTTTAGCTCCGCGGCGCGCGCTTCTAGCGCCGCCAGCAAATGCCGGTTTTCGATGTTGTGGCCGAAGGCTTCGAGACCGATTTCGGCGGCATCAAACAGAACCTCGGGTGCGCGTAGAAGCCGCGCCGTGTCATCGACGAGGCGGATCTTTCGCAGCGGCGCGGCGTGGGGAACGCAGCGCTCCCACACGCCAAGAGTCTGCAACGCCGCTACCGATCCGGCGAGGAGGGCGGTCGTGCGGTTATCAGCTGCACGGGGTGGCGCGACGACGAGCGTGTCCACGCCTGCATCCGCGAGCGCGATGGCGCAAACCAGGCCGGCCGGGCCGCCGCCAACGACGGCTACTTCGGCGGTTGCGGTGGTCACGTCTGCCATTGGCCGGTTCGCGATACCTATTGACCTGTGCCGGGCGCTCAGAGGCGGAGATTAGCAACGACCGAGAGATTGCGCATGCGGCGGGCGGTGCCTAACCTTCAGCGCCCTTTAGAGCGAGTGAAGGGGCGCTCACGAAATGGATCCCACACAAGCGCCGACCATGAAAGCACAGACCGTAGCGGGTTTCGCGGTCCATGTTTTCACCGCGTGCGGCGCCGCGTGCGCGCTGCTGGCGCTGATCGCCGCAACCGGCGCACGCTGGGCCGATATGTTTTTGTGGCTCGGGGTTGCCCTGATCATCGATGGCGTCGACGGCAGCTTTGCGCGCCGCCTGCGAGTCGCCGAAGTCCTGCCGCGCTGGTCGGGCGATGTGCTCGATCTGGTCGTCGATGTCCTCAACTACGTCTTCGTGCCGGCCTACGCGCTCGTCACCAGCGGGCTGTTACCCGCTTCACTGTCCGTGCCGCTCGGAGCCCTCATCGTCATAACCGCCTCACTGTACTTCGCCGACAGGTGGATGAAGACCGCCGGCTATTATTTTCGCGGCTTTCCGGCGGTCTGGAATGTGGCCGCGTTCTATTTGTTCCTGCTCAAGCCGCCGCCCTGGCTGAGTGCGATCGTAGTGGTGGCGCTGGCGATTCTGACGTTTGTGCCAATTCACTTCATTCATCCTTTCCGCACCGCCCGTATGCGCGCCTTCACTTTGGCGGCGATGATTCTCTGGGCACTGCTCGCGCTATTCGCCGTTCTGAAGAACCTCGACTCCGGCTTTTGGGTCACCGCAATTCTATGCGTTCTGGCGGTTTATTTCGTCGGTATCGGATTTTTGCGCCAGCGCCATCCGTGATAGCAAAGCGCGCTCTTCCTCAAGGAGGACCTCATGCCTCGACCCGTTCTTCTCATCGCCGGCGGCGGCCGCGGTATCGGCGCATCAACCGCGCGGCTCGCGGCAGAACGCGGCTATGACGTCGCCATAAACTATGTGCGGCGTGCGGACACGGCGGCTGAGGTTGCGGCAGCCGTGCAGAAGTCTGGCGGCAAGTCCGTCGCCATCCAGGGCGACATGGCCAAGGAGGACGACATCGTCCGCGTCTTCGACGAGGCGACACTGACGCTCGGCCCGGTCACCCATTTCGTCCATTCATCCGGCGTCGGCGGCAAGAACTCGAGGCTCGACGCGGCAAGCGCCGCCACGATCCGCGAAGTCGTCGACATCAATCTGTTCGGAGCCCTGATCTGCGCGCGCGAAGCCGTGCGCCGCATGTCGACTGCGCATGGGGGCAAGGGCGGCTCGATCGTATTGTTGTCGTCGATCGCCGCTGTTACGGGCGGTGCCACTGAATATGTCTTTTATGCCGCTGCCAAAGGCGGCGTTGACGCGCTGACCAACGGCTTGGCGCGCGAGGTCGCTATGGAAGGCATACGCGTCAACGCCATAAGGCCGGGCCCGACCGACACCGAAATCCACGAGCCCGGCCGCCTTGCGCGCATCACGCCACTGTTGCCGATGAAACGTCCCGGCCGGCCCGACGAAATCGCCGAGGCGATTTTGTTCTTGCTTTCGGACGCGGCCTCTTACATCAGCGGCGCGGTTCTGAACGTTTCCGGGGCGCGCTGACGAAGCCGCCTTGTCTTAAACACTCGGCTGCCTATGATCCCGGCCGAGCGCGACACGGCCGCGCAGTACGAGTGTATGGCATAGGAGGAGAAAAATGGTCGCTGCGGTGCGGGTGCATAAGGTCGGCGGACCCGAGGTCCTGACTTTCGAAGAGATCGACGTTCCGGCGCCCGGACAGGGACAGCTCCGGGTCAAGCAGCACGCCTGCGGCGTCAATTTCATCGACACCTATTTCCGCATGGGCATGTATCCGTCGCCCGTCGGCCTCCCATTCGTTGCTGGTAATGAAGGTGCGGGTGAAGTCGTCGCAATCGGCCCGGGCGTCACCGACTTCAAGGTCGGCGACCGCGTCGGCTACGTGACCGGCCTCGGCTGCTATGCCGCCGAGCGCCTTGTGCCCGCGGACCGCGCCGTGAAAATTCCGGCTAAGATCAACTACGAGCAGGCTGCCGCCATGATGCTTAAGGGCATGACGGCGGAATATCTCGTGCGCCGCACCTTCAAGG
>JASHVC010000367.1 GCA_030039655.1 Xanthobacteraceae bacterium
CGCAGGTGGCGCAAGCCGACACGCCATAGCCGCGGAATTTTTGTTCTGACGGTAGATCGAGCCAGCGCGCTTGCGCCCCGGTCGCCAGCACCAGTGCTTCGGCGAAATAGACGTCGCCGGAATCGCATTCGATGCGGAACGGGCGCCGCGCGAGGTCGACCTTGCTGACGTGATCGGCCACGAGCTTGGCGCCCACATGGGCCGCCTGGTTCTGGAATTGCTCCATGAGCCACGGGCCCTGAATCACGTCGGTGAACCCCGGATAGTTCTCCACGTCCGTGGTCGTGGTGAGCTGGCCGCCCGGCGCGATGCCCTGGATGAGGATCGGCTCGAGCATGGCGCGGGCAGCATAAATCCCGGCCGTATAGCCCGCCGGCCCAGACCCAATGATTACGACCTTGGCGTGGGTGGTTTTCGTCACCGGTTATCTCGTTCGACGCGGTCAGGGAGGCGCAACCCCGCCTCAAAACCGCTTAGAACGGGCCATTTTCGGGCTCGTTCGGCGTGGAATGGGCCAACCCCGCCCGCGCGACGCGCTTAGCCACCCCCTTGGCAATTTAGGGATTTTCCCGAGCTATGCAAGGCGCGCAGGTCAGAAATCAACACTAGTAGGAATTCGGACACGGGCGGTCCCAGAGAGGGCCGGCGACAGCATTCCGTCACTTGAAAGCCGGCATGACCTCGCTGGCGAACAGATCGACCGAGCGCAGGGATTCATCGAGCGTCATGTCGCCGAAGGCGAGCCATGGCGTCCAGTAATTTGCGCCGGTAGCCTTGAGGTCGGCGGCGACGAAATCGCGCACGGTCTGGGGTGAGCCGGCGACGGCGGTGCCAAGCGCCACGACTTCGTCGTAGGTCTTCGGATAGAGCGCGGCGACGCGCGGCGCCGAGCCGTGGCGTTCGAACAGCCAGAAGAAATTCGTGCGCCAGCGCGGATAGACGCGCCGCGCGATGGCGAGTGCGGCTTCGTCGGTGTCGGCCACAACCACATGCCGGCCAACGCCGTAAAGCGTCGAGTCGTCTTTGCCGAGACGCTTTCGCACCGACAGATAGCGTTCGAAGATCGGCCGCACGTCCTGCGGCGGCGCCAGCGAAATGATGTTAACATCGTTTTGTGCCGGCCAATCGGCGTTGTCGGGAATCGATACGCCGTACCACAGCGGTGGATGTGGGCGTTGCACCGGGTGTAGGATCATCGCCACTTTGTCGAAGCGATAGAATTTGCCTTCAAAGGTCAGCTCGTCCGCCGTGAGGCCCTTGAGCAGCAGCTGAAAGGCCTCGTGATACATCGCCTGCGTCTGTGCAAAATCGAGCGCGTAATTTGCGGTCTCGAACGGCGACACGCCGCGGCCGACGCCGAGCTCCAGGCGTCCGCCGCTCATCTGATCAAGCATGCACACTTCTTCGATGAGACGCAGCGGATGATAGAACGGCAGCAGATAGACCATCGGGCCGAAGCGCAGCTTTGAGGTGCGCTGCGCCAGCGCGGCTAGAAACACGCTTGGCGACGCCGCGGTGCCGATCGGCGTGCCGTGGTGTTCGGCGAGATGATAGGCGTGGAAGCCTGAGCGGTCATAAGCTTCGGCAAGCTTCAGCCGATTAGCGAAATGTTCGCCGAGCGGCACGCCGGCATCGTCCAGGTGATCGAAGATGCCGAATTTCACGGACGGGACCTCTCTTGCCGGTCTTGCAGCATGTGGGTCGGCTCCAACGCAATATATCGCTCATTCCCGCGCAAGCGGGAATCCAGGGGAGCGTAGGACCTTGCGGAAGTTAAGCTGGGTCCCCGCTTTCGCGGGGACGAGCGGAGGAATGAATTATTTCCACTCCACCTTCATCACCTCGTAGGCCTTGGCGCCGCCGGGCGTGACGACCTCGACTTGCGCGCCTTTCTTCTTGCCGACCAGCGCGCGCGCCAGCGGCGAGGTGATGGAGATCCTGCCCTTCTTGGCGTCGGCCTCAGGTTCCCCAACGATCTGCCAGACCGCCTTCTTCTCGGTGTCCTCGTCCACCAGGGTGACGGTTGCGCCGAACGTGATCGTGTCGCCGGACAGCTTCGACACGTCGATGACTTCGGCGCGCGCGAGCTTGTCCTCAAGCTCGGCGATGTGGCCCTCGTTGAGCGATTGGGCCTCTTTGGCCGCGTGGTACTCGGCGTTCTCCGACAGGTCGCCGTGAGTACGCGCGTCGGTAATCTGTTGAATGATGCGGGGCCGCTCCACCTGCTGGCACTGCTTGAGTTCGGCCTCAAGCGCCGCGTAGCCCGCGGCTGTCATGGGAATCTTGTCCATCAGTCTCAAACCTCCAAACCCGCAGAGTCAAAGTCGCACCGCGGGCCGGACACGGCGTCCGGCCACGCGATCGCAAGCTGTCTCTACCTAACCGTCACCTCTGGCCGAGCCGATTTGAATCGGACCGGTCGCGAAATAGTGCTGCAGCGCGCACACCTCGAGGTCGCCCTTAAGATAGGCCTTGATGCCCTGCGCTGCGGCGACGGCCCCTGAGAGAGTGGTGTAGTACGGCACTTTATGCAAGAGGGCAGCGCGCCGAAGGGAGCGGCTGTCGGCCAGGGCCGTGGCCCCCTCGGTGGTGTTAAATACCAGATGCACCTCGCCATTTTTGATGGCGTCGACAATATGGGGCCGCCCTTCGGCCACTTTGTTCACCTTGACGGCCGCGACGCCGTGTTCGGCGAGGTAGCGCTGGGTACCGGACGTCGCCAGCACCTTGAATCCTGACTCGGCGAGGAGACGGATGGCCTCGAGAATCCGGACCTTGTCGGCGTCCTTGACCGAGACGAAGACGGTTCCGGTCTTGGGCAGGCGGGAGCCCCCGCCGAGCTGGCTCTTGACGAAAGCGACATTGTAGTCGCGGTCGATGCCCATCACCTCGCCGGTCGATTTCATCTCGGGGCCGAGGAGCGTATCCACGGCGGATCCGAACCGCGCGAACGGAAATACCGCTTCCTTGACGCCGATGTGCTTGGCTCTACCCGGCTCGAAGTGCTGTGGCTCAAGATGGAAGCTGTCGAGCGACTCGCCCGCCATGATGCGTGCGGCGATCTTGGCGAC
>JASHVC010000368.1 GCA_030039655.1 Xanthobacteraceae bacterium
CAGGGCGGCAGCTCTAACGGCTGGAGCCTCTACGCAAAGGACGGAAAGCTCAAATACTGCTACAACTTCCTGGGCATGAAGCTGTTTTATGCCGAGGGCTCGAAGCCAATACCTGAGGGACGGCATCAGGTTCGCCTCGATTTCAAATATGACGGCGGCGGGCTGGCCAAGGGTGGCACTGCCCTGCTCTACGTGGATGGAACCAAGGTGGGCGAAGGCCGCCTCGATATGACCGTGCCGATGGCGTTTTCGGCTGACGAGACGTGCGACGTCGGAAGAGATACGGCCTCCCCAGTCTCACCGGACTACGGGCCTTTCGACAATGCGTTCAGCGGCGAGGTGAACTGGGTTCAGATCGAGTTGCAGCAGGACGACCAAAGTCACCTCATATCGCCGGAAGAGCGATTCCGCCTGGCCATGGCGAGACAGTGACCAAAGGAGATGGAGTTGCCGGGATCGACTCGCCTGATCGCGGCAACTCGATGCAGCTTGGCGCCACGGTGACGGGAATCCTGATACTGAACGAGTCTGGATCTCTATCTGGTGCAACGCGGCGACACTCCGATGTCCGGCTCAACGCCGCGCCATCATTGAGCCCAAGCGGACAGAACGAGATTTTGACCAGCAAGCGACGTTTGTTTGTAGGGGAGTCAGACCAACTCGGCAACAGGAGTGAGCCATGAGCGAAGGAAGTGACAATGGAGCGCTCAGCCGCCGCAATGTTCTGCTGGCCGGCACAAACCTTGCTGCAGCGTCGGCCTTTGGCCTGACCAAATCCGACCAGGCGCAGGCGCAAGAGACCTCCCCGTCGGTGCCGGCGCAGACCGGCCTCGCTGAGCAGGAGGCGCAGGCAATCGCTGCTGACGCTTATCTCTATTTCTATCCTCTGATCATTATGGATGTGACACGTAAGCAGATGACGAACGTCGAAGCCGGCAAGGAGTTCGGCATGGGGCCGGTGAATACATTCAACAATGTTCCGGCGTATCCGCCCGCCGATTTCAGGACCGTGGTGCGGTCGAATTTCGATACTCTCTATTCCATTGCATGGCTGGACGTGACTCAAGAGCCGGTCATCGTTTCGGCGCCGGATACGGACGGCCGCTATTATCTACTGCCCATGCTTGACATGTGGACTGATGTCTTTGCTTCGCCCGGGTGGCGGACAACCGGGACGAAAGCCGGCAATTTCGCCCTTACGCCGACGAACTGGCGCGGCACGCTGCCTTCGGATGTCAGCCGGATCGACGCGCCGACCCCCTACGTGTGGATCATCGGGCGCACCAAGACCGACGGGCCGGCCGATTACGACGCGGTTCACAGGATACAGGCGGGCTACAAGGTCACGCTGCTGTCGCAGTGGGGCAAATCCCCGACACCGCCGACTGTCACGATCGATCCCACGATCGACATGAAGACGCCGCCGAAGACGCTGGTGGACGACATGCCGGCCGACAGGTTTTTCGCCTACGCCGCCGAGCTTCTCAAGCTCCATGCTCCTCACATCACCGACCAGCCGATCATCGCCCAATTGCGACGTCTGGGCTTTGTACCCGGCACCAGCTTCGACCTGGGCAAGACCGATCCCGCCATTCGCAACGCCTTCACCGATGCCCCGAAGGCGGCGCGGGAATTGATGGCATGGAAAGTGCCGACACTGGCGCGCGTGGTGAACGGCTGGTCAATGAACACCGACACCATGGGTGTGTATGGTAACTACTATCTCAAGCGCGCAATCGTCGCCCAGGCCGCTCTTGGCGCCAACCTGCCGGAGGATGCGATCTATCCCCTCAACCTGGGCGACCAGGAGGGCAAGCCGCTCGACGGTGCGAACAAATACACGCTTCATTTCAACAAGGGCGATATGCCGCCGGCGGGAGCGTTCTGGTCGGTCACCCTCTATGACTCGGAGGGCTTTCAGGTGGGAAACCCGCTCAATCGCTTTGCGGTCAGCAGCTGGATGCCCTTCAACTACAACGCCGACGGGTCGCTCGATCTTTATTTCCAGAACGAAAGCCCGGGCGGGGACAAAGAGGCAAACTGGCTTCCGGCGCCGAAAGCTCCGTTCAACCTGACCATGCGAATCTATGCTCCGAAATCGGACGTGCTGACCGGCAAATGGAATCCGCCGCCGGTCGTGAGGGCTTAGTCCCCCCGGTTGGCCGATGCGATGCGCCAATCGCGTGCCGGGTGCATGACGGTCTCGGCCGCACGAACCTCCGCCCACATATCGGCGACGGGAAACGGTATTCAAATTTACAAATCGTATTGAAATCATTGACCTTTTACGGATTGTAAACTCCGTATTGGGATTATCCGGCCCCATCGTCCGGGTTGGAACCTTGAGCGAATTGAAGAATAGCGTGGTTCGTGCCGGCTTTGAGGCGCTTTATTTCAGCGGCGCCCACGTGCTGATGCGTCCTTTCGTCGGCGGCATCGGGGCGATCTTCACGCTCCACCACGTGCGTCCGCCGAGCGTCGAGCGCTTCCAGCCCAACCGGCTGCTCGAAGTGACTCCGGATTTTCTCGAGCACGTGATCCACAAGCTGCGGCGCGCGCGCATCGATTTCGTCGGTATCGACGAGGTGCGCCGCCGCCTGGTCGAACAGGATTTCGGCCGGCGCTTCGTCTGCATCACCCTCGATGACGGCTACCGCGATACGCTGCATTGCGCCTATCCGATCCTGAAGAAGCACGAGGTGCCGTTCGTCCTTTATATCCCGACCAGCTTTCCGGACCGGATCGGAGAATTGTGGTGGCGGGCGCTGGAAGCAGTGGTCGCGAGCAACAAGCGGATCAACTTCGTGGTCAACGACGCGCGACGCGGCTTCGATTGCGCGACCGTCGCCGAAAAGCGCCACGTGTTCGATCAGCTTTACGGATGGGTGCGCAGCCTCTCGACCGAGGACGAGCTTCGCCGCGTCGTGCGCGACCTGTCTGCGCGCTATCACATCGACATGGCCGCGATCTGCAGCGAACTGTGCATGGATTGGGACGAGCTGAACCGGCTTGCCGCCGATCCGCTGGTCACGATCGGGGCGCATACCGTCAATCACGTCAGGCTGGCAAAGATACCGGAGCAGCAGGTGCGATCCGAAATGGCCATGGGCCGCTCGGTGATCGAAGCAGCGCTCGGGGTGCCCGTCCACCATCTCAGCTATCCGTTCGGCGATCCGACATCGGCCGGATCGCGCGAATTTCGCATCGCCTCCGAGCTCGGCTTCAAGACCGCGGTGACGACCCGGCCGGGTGTCCTGTTTCCCGAGCACGGGCGGCACCTCTCCGCACTGCCGCGCATCTCGCTCAACGGCGAGCATCAGCAGCTGCGCTATGTGGACGTGCTGCTGTCAGGGGCCGCGACCGCTATGTGGAACGGATTTCGCCGGGTCGACGCGGCGTAGTCAGAGCTGGTCCCGGTCGTGCCCTTGCACCAGCGCAAATCGTTTTGCGTGGGCAAAATGGTACGTGAGGCCTTCAGACGATCATTTGCTGTGCCGGCAATCTTGCGACCCTGCGGACAGTTCTCATTGATCCGGCGCGCTGCGCCGAGCTGGTCTTCCGGCGCCCAGCATCCATCGGACCAGCGGCATTGCCGGCAGCACCCAGCCCAAACCGATAACGACATAATAGACGGACTCGAGGAACTTGTTCGCCTTCACAGCCGGGAACTGCGCCACCGCCATCGCGATCAAGGCCCAGGCCAGGACCAGTATGATGAGCGCCATTGCACCGATGAGCTTGCGGGTTCGGAGCGACATCAAGCCGTGATAGAGCACTTTGGCTCGCAGCGGTAGGGAAACGCCCGGCCCAGGAAATTTGCGAACCCCGACGCCGGCCTATATGGTCCACGCCGCTTCCGGCCAGTGCCCCTAGTGTGGCGGATTTGACGTTCCTATCAGCGTTGCGGCGAGTCATCTGTAGGAACGTCAAATCCAAAGCCACACTAGAATAATAGAGTTGCCAGTGTTCCTTTGGTTCCGACGTTCGTACGAAGCCGGGCTGCAAAGCGATACGAACGTCGGAACCGGAACATTAGTGCCCCGCTTCCGAAGTTCGTGCTTCATAGCGGCACTCCCTTGCACGAACTTCGGAAGCTAAAGGGGCACCAGCTGTTCTATGATTCCAGTGCCGCTTTTCGATTTGAAGTTCGTGAATGAACTTGCGGCAGCCGGTGCAGGAACTTCAAATCGGCGGCACTTGTGGACGTAGCGGTATGGTTGGTCGGTGCGGCGATGCGATTGCGTCGCCACAAGGTAGCTGACCCAAACGCCGAGGAGGAACGTCATGCCGGACCGCAACGCCATCGGCGGCATTGCAGTGGCACTGGCCTGCGCATTGTTGATGCCGGTGAGCGGCGCGCGCGCCGCC
>JASHVC010000369.1 GCA_030039655.1 Xanthobacteraceae bacterium
GAGTCGTGACGGAAGAAGTCCCCGCACCGCGCCGCGGCGAATTTAGCCGTGGCAAGATCGCTGCCCTCTTCGTGGTGTTGATGACGATCGTGTCCATCCCGATCATCATGTACCCGCTACCGCCGATCTCCGACTACATCAATCACCTTGCGCGCATGCATGTGATCGCGACCAGTGGCAGCGATCCGGACTTGTCGCGCTACTACGAAATCGATTGGCAGGTCATCCCGAATTTGATGATGGACCTGGTGATCCCGGTGCTCGAGCGGGTGATGAATGTCTATAGGGCCGGGCAAGCCTACACCCTGTTGAGTTTTGGACTGATCCTATCGGGAACGGTCGCGCTGCATCGCCAGCTGTTCGGGCGCTGGTCGGCGGTGCCGCTGATCGCGTTTCCGATGCTTTTCAACCGGGTCTTCCTCGTTGGCACTATGAACTACGTCTTCGGCATCGGGCTTTTGCTCTGGGCGCTGGTCGCTTGGGTGGCCTTGCGTGAGCGCGGGGCAGCACTACGGCTTACGGTGTCGTTGGTCTTTGTGCTGGGGCTATTCTTCTGTCACCTCTTCGCGCTTGGGGTTTATGCCCTAGGCCTACTGGCATTTGAAATGCGGCGGCTCTGGCTGGGCTACACCGGCGCGCACCGCTCTTTGGGTCGCGCCGCTGCCCGGCAGGCGCTGCCGAAGCTTATCCTCGATTTCGTGATCACCGGTCTGCCGTTCCTGCCGGTGCTTTTGCTTCTGATGTTGAGCCCGACTCGGGCGCTGTGGAATTTCGACTGGCAGTTCGCCGGCAAGATCACCGGCGTGGCGTTCGTGGTCGAGGTCTACTCGCACGAGGTCGCTTTCCTGCTTACTGTCGTCATCGCCTGCGCGGTAGGTTGGGCGTTGCACGGGCGCGCTCTGTCGTTTCACGCTTTCGGTTTGATGGTGCTGGCGATCGGGACGGTTGCCTATATGGCGTTGCCGCGCGTCATGTTCGACACCTACATGGTCGATCAGAGGTTGCCGATTGGACTGGCCTTTATTCTTGTTGCCTGCATCGATGTTGATCTCCGCGACCGCGTGGCCCGTTGGGTGTTTGCATCCGGCTTGGTTCTATTCCTGGCCATACGAGTGGGAGAAGTCGAAAGCGCGTGGGCGACGCTGTCGCAAGGCACTGAATCGTTCCGCAAATCGGTGACGCTGCTGCACCGCGGTGCCAAGGTGTTGGTCGCATATCAAGATCCCGACGGCGGCGACAGTGTCGAGGACTACGGCATCATGCACGCCGATTGCATCGCCATCATCGAGCGTTCGGCGCTCGTGACCACTGCATTTACAGTCGTCGGCAAGCAGGTCATGCATGCGCGGCCGCCTTTCCGCGGCCAGGTCGACACCCAAGACGGCACTCCGCCCGTCGTCGGCAAGCTGGTGAACGTTGTCGATCACGAGGACACCAATCCCGACGATTATTGGCGGCACTGGACGACGGATTACGATTATCTCTACGTGCTGTTCACCGATAGCGACTTCGAGAACCCCGATCCGACGCGGCTGACGGAAATTTTCGCCGGCGACCGTTTCGTTCTCTACCGGATTGAGAAGCCGCAAGTCACAGCGGCCAGCAAAGAACTCAAATAGTGCTTGGCCGTCGGTCGGTACCGATGCTTACTCGCCGCCATGATGGTTTCCACCCATGGCGGCGGCGACGGCCTGAGGGACATCCGGCGGCAACGCAAAAGCGTCGTTGAGGATTTGCGCTACGTCGGGTCCGCTGACCTCGCCGATTTCGAGGTTTTCCTTTTCAGCCTGGGCAATGAATGCCGGATCGTTCATGGCCGCATGAAAGGCCGCGCGTAGCGCGGCGACTCGCTCGGCGGACACGCCGGGCGGCGCCAGGATCGGACGATCCATCTGCAATGGCGCAAGCATGAGCTGGAGGATCTTTCTGGTGCGCTCGTCTTTGGCGAACTCGATAATTGCCGGAACATCGGGAAAAATCGGATTACGTGTCCGCGCGATCTGAATCGGGACGTCGACCTTCTTTTGCGGGAACCAATCGGGGCGCGTTGACCGGATCGAGGAGATGAGCCCGCCGCAGCGGCCCTGAACTTCACCGCGCTCCATGGCCAAATAGATGT
The DNA here is from genome assembly GCA_030039655.1 of Xanthobacteraceae bacterium. The sequence goes on from JASHVC010000369.1 coordinate 2,120, forward strand.
CGTTGCCGCCCACATAGCCGGCGATGACTTTGATCTTGGTGCCGAACAGGTTGTCGAGCATGAGCGGCATTGTTTCCATCTGCGATCCCGCGCCGGTGCTGCCGACCGTGAACGGCTTCGTCAGCATGTCTTGCCAGGTGGCAATTCCAGATGTGTGCCAGCTGACGCAGATGCCGGTCGAAGCGTCGATGCTGCCGATCCAGTTCATGGCGCGCGGATCGAAGTTCGCAGACTTGGTGCCGTAGAGCGGCGCGAACGGCACGCTTGAATGAACTAGCCCTAACGTCGTGCCGTCCTTGGGGGCGACGGAATTGAGATAGAGCATGGCGCGAATGCCGCCACCGCCCGGCATGTTCTGGATAACGATGCTCGGATTGCCAGGGATGTGGGCGCTGAAATACGGCGCGAAGGCCTGCGCATAGCTGGCGTAGCCGCCGCCAGCGCCGGCGCTTAGGATCAATGAGATCGAGCGGCCGCGGTAAAAGTCGGCAATGGGATCAGCGCGCGCGCCGGAGCAAACAGAGAGCGCGAGCGCGAGCGCCGCAAACTTGAGGCGCATCGCGAACTAGTCAGCGGCCACGTCGATCAACACGCCGTCGCAATCGGCCATTTGGTGCTGGCCGAGCGGACAAGAGCGGCGGAACAATTCCAGCAACGCTTTGCCTTCGGCACCGGTGCCGACCGGGGAGGGCGCCAGCAGCGGATT
>JASHVC010000023.1 GCA_030039655.1 Xanthobacteraceae bacterium
ACCGACAACGCAGTGAAGCCGCCGAAAACAATCGAGTAATATTGGCAGTACTTCCAGACTTGCGGGTCCTTAAGGATCGCCAATTGCTGCCGCAGTGAGACACCGCTCTTGCCTGGCGCCGATACATCAGGCGCCGAGAGAAACCAAAAGACCACTGCGGTGCCCAGAAGCGCGACGGCATAGAATTTCGGAACGAATTGCCAGCCGTAATGAGCCATCAGCGCCGGGGCTATGAACATGTTGATGGCCGCGCCAGTGGTTCCCGCGCCGAACACTCCCATGGCGAAACCGCGTCGCTCCTTGGGAAAGAAGCGTGCGACGTAGGGCGTACCGACGGCGAAAGAAGCGCCAACCAAGCCGAGCGCGAGGCCAAGCAACAGGAACTGCCATAGTTCTTGGGCGTAGGTGGCGAACCAAACTGGGACGGCGCAAACAATCAAGAGCAGAAGCATGACTGCCCGGCCGCCAAATCTGTCCGTCCAGATCCCGAGCGGTAGGCGAAACAGCGCTCCTGTCAGCACAGGCGTCGAGGTGAGGAGACCGAATTCGACGCCGTTAAGACCCAGATCGTTCCTGATCTGAATGCCAATGACTCCGAACATCAGCCACACGGCAAAGCAGACGACAAACGCCCATGTGGTAACTCCCAGCACCAACAAGCTTCTCACATTTGACATGCTGCCCTCGCGAGCATCTTTCACGGTGATTAGAATAAACGCGGCGCTGCGACGGCCCCTCAGCCGCAATCGCCAAATCACAAGTGCAAGCCCTAAATGTGTCGGTAAGACTGCGCTTTGATCTCGATCAAGGCCCAGCCGCGTTTGGGAAATCTAGGAGGGCCAGGCTCGATTCGTCGCGAGTTGGTTCACTCGAACAGCAGCAGACCGTGGCTACCCATGACGGCCCCCAGGACGGTGATAAGGCTGATGAGCAGTAGGATCCAGTGCAGCCATTCCACACGCTTGAAGGTAAGGTCGGGTTCGGATTGCTCAAGCAACCCGCCGTGCAAATTCAACGGCTCGACGATGAAAAGCATCAATGTGAAAACCAGCCAAACGGCGACCATCGCGTCAATCCACCAATAGGAAGCATACCGGAAGCGACCCCACATATCGAAGCGATAGAGCATGTAGAAGCCGGTTAGCCCCACAATCGCCGTCGATATCCGAGCCTGCCAAGCAAAACGTCGCTCAATCTGGTCGAACAGCTTTATTCGCTCATGTGGCGCCTTGAGCCGGCGAACCGCCGGCAACAAGACCGTCGTCACGAACGCGACACCGCCGATCCAAAGCACGACAAAGATGACATGCAAGGCCCGCGCAATCGTGACGTCATCCATCGCTGCTATCCTACGGTCTGGCCAACGAAGTGATGGTGGAAAGGTTTCCCGCGGATCCGACCATGGGCCTTGCAAAGGGCTGGCATAGATATACGAGAACTTTATACGGCCGCTTTCGCCACGATGAAATGCGGTACCTAGGCGAGCAGGCTTATGGCAATTCCTCGGTGTCGGCTGCAAGGCGGCCCAGCGCTCTTTTCAGCCGGTTTCCGCCCGTTCTTCCTTCTTGGCGCACTCTGGGCGGCTATTGCCATTCCGATTTGGCTGATGGCGTTCGCGGGCGAATCTCAACTTCCGTCGAACCTCTCGCCAGTCGTCTGGCATGTGCATGAGATGATTTTCGGCTACGGCGCAGCTGTGGTTGCGGGGTTCCTGCTGACCGCAATTCCCAACTGGACCGGACGCATGCCGCTTCAGAACTGGCCACTGGCGGCGCTTCTGGCCTTGTGGGCTGCTGGTCGCTTTGCAGTCCTTTTTTCGGAAAGGCTTGGTGCCCAAAGCGCGACCGCGATCGACCTCGCATTTCCAGCCGTGTTCGCAGCTGTGGTCGCCCGCGAAATAGTTACAGGCCGTAACTGGCGTAACCTGCCGATGCTATTAGCGCTTGCGCTCCTGTTTACCGGCAACCTGCTAGTCCATCTGGATTCTCTCGGCCTTTTTGCAACATCCGAAGTCGGCAATCGAATTGGCGTGGCCACGCTCCTCATGCTCATCAGCCTTGTGGGCGGACGCATTATTCCAAGCTTCACCCGGAATTGGCTGACCAATGAGCGGCCGGAAATTTCGGCGCCATCGACGTCTAGCGTGATCGATCGGGCTTCCTTGGCAACCGTTGCGCTTGCCCTATTGGTGTGGGCTTACGATCCGGACCTTATGATCGCGCCTTGGCTGGAGCTTCTCGCAGGTGCAGCGGTGGGCTTGCGGCTTGCCCGATGGCGCGGTCAAGCCACGATGCGTGAACCGTTGCTGATGATTCTTCACATCGGATATGGATGGCTCGCGCTTGGATTCGTGTTGTTGGCGGCCAGTAGTCTCGTTCACATTCTACCACCCACGACCGCCTTGCATGCGCTTACGACCGGAGCGATCGGTACAATGACACTGGCTGTCATGACCCGAGCCTCACTCGGTCATACAGGGCGCCCGCTGGTGGCCGGGCGCGGCACCAGAACGATCTATTTGCTCATTACGGTTGCGGCTATCCTACGCCTCATCGCGCCACTCGACACCACCCACTACATCCTTTTGCTCGCTGTTGCGGGCGCAGCATGGAGCGGTGCTTTTGTTCTGTTCGTCGTCCTTTACGGGAGAGCACTCGCGCGGCCGCGCGTGAAGCCTGGAGGCAGTCAACCAATCTGATCGGACCGGCCTTTCGTTCCCGTCTGCCGCGAGAGGGTTTGGCCCATTTTCGGCCGTTGCAACTCGTCGGTGTTATCGTTATCGGGACACGGCGGCCGCCAAGCAGTTAAACCGATAAAACGGGAGATCCGCGGCGATGCAGGCCATGGTGCTGGAGCGGCCGCTCGAGCCGCTAAAGTTCGTTGAACGGCCCGATCCTCAACCCTCCCAGGGCCAGGTTAGAGTTCGCGTCTTAGCATGCGGCGTTTGTCGAACTGATCTGCATGTAGTCGACGGCGAATTGCCTAACCCGAAGCTGCCCATCGTCCCGGGGCATGAAATCATCGGCCGCATTGACGTTGTTGGACCGGGCGTCGACGATCTTGCTGTTGGTATGCGGGTTGGCATTCCGTGGCTTGGTCGGACGTGCGGCCACTGTGAATACTGTCGCGAAGGCCGCGAGAATCTTTGTAACAGTCCACTATTCACCGGTTACACAAGAGATGGCGGCTTCGCCAGCCATGTCGTGGCCAACGCGAACTTCGTTTTTCGCCTTCCCGATAGTGGCGAAGACGTTGCTATTGCTCCCCTGCTCTGCGCGGGATTAATAGGTTGGCGTTCGCTGAAGATCGCCGGAGAAGGAAGGCGGATAGGCCTTTACGGCTTCGGTGCGGCCGCCCACATCATCGCACAAGTTGCGCGCTGGCAGGGCCGGGATGTGTACGCCTTCACTAGGCCCGGCGATACGGCCGCGTTGGATTTTCCACGCAAGCTCGGCGCGAAGTGGGCCGGGAGTTCCGATGTAAAACCACCTGAGGAACTTGACTGCGCCATCATCTACGCGCCCGTCGGTGCTCTCGTACCGGTCGCGTTGGGGGCTGTACGCAAAGGCGGGCGCGTTGTCTGCGCCGGCATCCACATGAGCGATATACCAGCGTTTCCCTACCGGCTGCTGTGGCAAGAGAGAGAGCTAAAGTCGGTGGCCAACTTAACCAGACGAGACGGTGATGAGTTCTTCGACATTGCGATGAAGGCCGCGGTCGTTACCCAAACGGTCCGTTATCCCCTAAGCCGCGCAAACGATGCCTTGTCAGATCTCAGGACGGGGCACTTGCAAGGAGCTGCAGTTATAGTGCCAGATGCCTCCTAAGTTACCGTAGATCCAGCCATGCATATCGATTTTTGAAATCTATTGCGTTCTTAACCTGCGGGCTTCGAGGCTTAGCGATGTGAAGTTCGGTGCCGCTTGCACAGGAAACATTGTAGCGATCCACCGAGCTTGGACGCGGTCTGGCATTTACGAGCTGCCGCGGCGAACCCCAAACAAGAGCTTCGATGTCAAATTAGCGCCGTAGGGCAGTAGGTGAACGAATGTCGGGCTGACAGTAGGCAACACAGCGAAAAAATTAGGAATCTATATCCTGGACAGAGCCGCAAGCGCAAACCGATAGGAACTTACCAGTGTAGGCTCACGCCGTTCGCGCCAAGCAAGGGCAAGCAAGTGTCGTGCTTCATATTCAACACTGTTCGCTCATTGGCATTGACGTAAATCAACATCCCGGCCGCCTCCGTATTCCTACTGGTCCTCAAGCTTGATTTGGATCAAAGCGCGTAATCGGCAAAACCTATATGTGAAATGTGCAATCTGCCGCTTGAGCCCACTTCGGGGAGACAGACAATGTCACAGGAAATTAGGTCTGACGCGGAGAAATACTTCATCGTGTTCTTCCGCCTCACGATGGGCTGGACCTTCCTTTATGCAGCAATCCACCACTTCGGCGACGATAAATTCGTCGTCGGCTTCTTGAGCCACGTGAAGACGTTTCACGACGTCTACGCACCACTGACCAACCCGACGTTCTTGCCTGTCCTCACCTTCCTGGTGGAATACGGACACTTGCTGATCGGGCTATCGCTGATCTCCGGCCTGTTGGTGCGCGTGAGTTCGCCGTTCGCCATCATATTGATGGTGCTCTACTGGACGGCGCACATGGATTTTCCCTATATTGAAGACATTAACAACTATTTGATCGACTATCACATCGTCTACGTGGGCGTGCTCGGGTATCTGATCTTTAAGAACGCCGGACATGTTTGGGGGCTCGATGGGGTGGTCGAACGCTGGCATCTGCTTGATCAATATCCGGCTCTGCGGCCACTCGTCGGTTGATCCCTTACACGGAGTTAAAGGTCCTAACAATCTTGATGCCCGGCCTCACGCCGGGCATTTCTTTCCAGCGGAATGAACCCTCTTCCCCCGCTCGCGCATTAACAGAAGTGGTCCAAACGGCTCCAGATCAAAATCGATGTCGACCTATCGCCTAAATCAGCTGTTCTCACCGCGGTCCGTAGCCGTCGTGGGCGCGAGTCCGCGCGAGACATCGCCCGGTCACGCGGTTTTGCGGAATCTCCGACGCGGCGGATTTGCGGGAGAGATTTCACTGATCAATCCGCATTACGACGAGATTGAGGGCGTCCACGCCGTCAAATCGTATCAAGCGCTTCCCGACCCACCGGACCTCGCGGTCATCGCAGTCCCGCCGCAAGCCGTCCCAGCGACCGTGGCGGAAGCCGGCGCCAAGGGTACTCCAGCCGCGATCATCATCACCGCCGGGCTCGGTCATGGGCCGGCCTCGCTGGCCGAGCGCGCTGAAAAAGCAGCCCGCGCAACGGGCATGCGCCTTGTCGGCCCTAATTGCCTCGGCGTTCTGCTGCCAGGCGGCATGCTCAATGCCAGCTTTGCGGCAGCGATGCCGCGCGGCGGCGACCTCGCACTGATTTCCCAATCAGGCGCCATCGCGGCCGGGCTGGTCCAATGGGCCGCGACACACGAGGTCGGATTCTCGGCGGTTGTTTCGATCGGCGATAGCATCGATGTCGACTTCGCCGACCTGCTCGATTACTTCGCCCTGGATCGCGGCACGCGCGCGATCCTTCTCTACATCGAGTCGATCAAAGACGCGCGCAAGTTCATGACAGCGGCGCGAGCAGCGGCGCGCGCCAAGCCGGTACTGGTGGTCAAATCCGGCCGCAACGCCCAAGGCGCCAAAGCTGCGTTGACGCATACGGGGGCGCTTGCCGGTTCGGATGCGGTCTATGACGCCGCGTTCCGCCGCGCCGGGCTGTTGCGTGTGCTCGATCTCGACGAGCTGTTTGCCGCCGCTGAAACGCTCGGACACTTGACGACGTTGCCGGGCAAAAGGCTTTCGATCCTGACCAATGGCGGCGGCATCGGCGTGCTTGCCGTCGATCGTCTCGCCGATCTTGGCGGCGACACCGCCAACATTTCCGCGGCGACCATGAAAAAGCTCGACGCCGTGCTACCGCCGATCTGGTCGCGCGCCAACCCGGTCGACATCGCCGGCGACGCCGATGCCGCGCGCTACGCCGTCGCGCTCGAGCAGTTGCTCGCCGATGACGCAAACGATGCAGTTCTGGTCATGAACGTGCCGACGGCACTTGCCTCTCCGCTCGACGCAGCGAAGTCGGTCATTGGTGTGACGCAAACCTATCGGACCGGTCGCCCTTCGCTAAAGCCAGTGTTTGCCGTGTGGGTCGGCGGCAGTTCTGCGGCCGAGGAAGCGTTCGATGCTGCCAATATTCCGAGCTACGCCACGGAAGCGGACGCGGTTGGGGGCTTTATGCACTTGGTGCGCTACGGCCAGTCCCGCGAATTGCTGATGGCGACGCCGCCCAGTCTGCCGCAGGACTTTGCGGCCGATGCGACGGCCGTCCGGCCGGTCATCGAGGGAGTACTGCGCGAGCAGCGTAGCTGGCTCAATCCGGTGGAGCTGACGCGGGTCTTTTCGGCCTATGGAATTCCGATCACGCCCGCCACGCTCGCCCGCGATCCGGATGAAGCCGTCACGTCGGCAAAGCTGTACCTCGCCGTCGGCACGCCGGTCGTCCTGAAGATTCAGTCACCCGACATCGTCCACAAATCCGAAGTCGGCGGGGTGCGACTAGGCCTCGCCAATGAGCGCGCGGTGCACGATGCCGCAGCCGATATCCTGCGCCAAGCCCGTGCCGCCAAGCCCGACGCGCGCATCAGCGGCGTCACGGTCTTTCCGATGATCGTCCGGCCGAAGGCACGCGAACTTATCGCCGGCGTCGCTGATGATCCGACGTTCGGTCCGGTCATCGTTTTCGGCCAAGGCGGAACGGCCGTGGAGGTAATCAGCGACAAGGCGCTGGCACTGCCGCCGCTCGATCTCGCCCTCGCCCGCGGGCTGATTGCGCGCACACGGGTCTCCCGCATTCTCAAAGCCTACCGCAATGTGCCTGCGGCCGACGAGCGCGCCATCGAGCTTTTGTTGGTGAAGTTGGCGCAGCTCGCGGCCGATTTTCCGGAGATTCGCGAGATCGACC
>JASHVC010000370.1 GCA_030039655.1 Xanthobacteraceae bacterium
CGGCGTCCGCCGCAGCCCTGACAGGAAGTGTGAACCCACACTTGAGCACCCGCCGCCTGCCAGCAAGATTGACCCTCTAGAGCCTGTTGGTTACCGGTTAGCCAACAGGACAGGCAAACTTCGTAAAGCCGAATAGGCCCATGAATCGTAAGCAGCGGCGAGCCGCGGCGCATCGCAGTGCGGCGGGGCTTGGCACGGCAGGAGCCGCCGCTGGCAGAATGGCGCCGCCGCCCCAAGCACTCGCCGAGCTTTTCAGCGCGGCGCTTGCTCAACATAAAGCGGGCGCACTTCCCGAAGCGGAGCGGCGCTACCGGCACATCCTTTCGCTCGCCCCCAATCACGCCGAGAGCCATGGTATGCTCGGCATCGCCCTGCTCGCCCAGGGTGAGATCCATGACGCCATCCCACATCTTGAGCGTGGAGCTGCACTCAAGCCCGATTTGCCTGGTGCCCAGGACGACCTCGCCAAGGCCTACATGGCTGCGGGCAGGCCCGAGCTAGCGGTCATCGCCGCGGCGTGCGCGCTAGAGCTTGATGAGACCGAGCGGCGGAAAACATTTTTCGCTCACTGCACCAAGCTCGTCCTTTTCGACCGCGACGATGGCCGCATGGGCAAGCTCGCGCTACGCGCTCTCACCGAAGGCTGGGCTCGCCCGCGCGAGCTTTCTCGTGCCTGTATCAGCCTCATCAAACTCGATCGCGGCGTGAGCGAGTGCGTCGCGCGCGCCAACGCGGTGTGGCCCAAACGCCTAGCGGCCGACGAACTATTTGGCCCCGCCGGGATGACCGCGCTCTCGCAGAACCAGCTGCTGCGCCGCTTATTGGAGATCGATCCGGTTACAGATCTCGGCCTGGAGCGCGTTCTCGCCGATGCGCGTCATACCATGCTGATGGACACAGCCGACGGAACCGCCGATGAAGGCCTGCTCGACTTTTGCTGCGCGGTCGCCAGGCAGTGCTTCATCAACGAATACGTCTTCGCGTTGACGGAAAGCGAGGCCGACCGCGCGGCACAATTACGCGCGACCCTGGACACGGCCTTGGCCAGGGGCGAGCAGGTTTCTGCTCTCTCGCTCACAATCGTGGGGGCGTATTTCCCGCTTCACACCTTGAGCAACGCTCAAGCGTTGCTCGACCGGCTCTGGCCGCCCTGCGTCGACGCGCTGCTGGTGCAGCAAATCAAGGAGCCTGCGCAGGAACGCCAGATCGCCGCCACCATCCCGGCCCTGACCGCCATCGAAGGTGAAGTTTCTCGTGCCGTCCGCGCGCAATACGAGGAAAATCCGTACCCACGGTGGGTGCAGGCCGGACCGCCGGGACAGCCCCCGATTCTCAATGAACGCCAGGCAGGGCAGAACCTCGATGTGCTCATCGCCGGCTGCGGGACCGGCCTCTCCACCACCGAATTGGCGCGGCACGCGCGCGGCGCGCGTCTACTCGCCATCGATCTCAGCCTTGCAAGCCTCAGCTACGCGAAGCGGATGGCGCAAAGTCTTGGCCTCGCCAACATCGAGTTCGCGCAGGCCGACATCATGAAGTTGGGCTCAGTCGGGCGCGATTTCGACTTCATTGACGCATCGGGCGTCCTTCACCATCTCAGCGACCCTTGGGCGGGTTGGCGGGTGTTGCTGTCACTGCTGCGGCTAGGCGGCTCTATGGAGGTTGGACTCTACAGCGAGCGCGGACGCCGCAATGTCGTTGCGGCGCGCGCCATGATCGCGCGGCGTGGCTACCGATCCGTTCCGGAAGATATCCGGCGCTGCCGCGAAGACATCGCCACGGCTGAGGACGGCTCGCTGTTGAAGTCACTGACGCGGTCTGACGACTTTTTCTCCATGAGCGAGTGCCGCGACCTCTTGTTCCATTCGCAGGAGCACCGGCTGAGCTTGCCCAACATCAAAACCTTCCTGGCTGACAACCACCTGCAATTCTCTGGTTTCGTTCTCCCCCAGGCAATTTTGCGCAGGTTCGCAATGCGATTTCCCGATCCATCGGCCATAACCGATCTGGATCGCTGGGACGCCTTCGAATCCGAGGCTCCGGACACATTCGCCGGTATGTATCTGTTCTCGCTGCACAAGCCAGCCTAGAGGCCTGCCCGCGGCAAGGCCTCGGCCGTTCTATTGGCAAGCAACAATATAATCCGGCTCGCGTCCTGCCGGCACGCGCTCGCAAATCGCCACATGCTGCTCCAGATGCCGCGTGAAAAGCTTAGAATCCCTCGCGATGAGTCATTCAATCCTCGTCATCGAATTTGGAAGCTTCAAAGTTATCAGCTGCCGAATGTCTTTGAATAAATTCAAGAACCGTGCGTCGCCCGTTTCACAGAAACGTTGCTTAAGCAGGTCGCAAGTTTGAAGAACACCGCGGGTTGAATGGCCCACGTCGAAAAGACCGTAATGCACGGGAAATGTGTTGCTTGTATTGAGCGTGCAGACTTGGAACTTGCGGCTAGTTAAGACAATGGCAGGCAAGCGCTCCTGAAGAAATGACTTCATCGGGCCTTGTTGCGGCACCTGATTGCGATCCAATCCATAGCTCGTCTTGCACGTAAGATGTTTGACTAGTTCCGTCGTTTGGTTTTCGACCAGATCAACCAGTCTGTCCGCGAGCTTAAGCCACTCTCGCCAATACGCAGGTTTGGCGATAATGTAGTTGCAGAAGGTGAAGTTCCCACTATGCGTCACCAGATCGCCTAAATGGCCGTTGTGACCAATTTGTCCAAGCACAGTCTGGCTTAGGGCCGTAATACCAGGATGCCAGATTTCCCCTTGCTCGAATGGGTTCATAAAGTACGCGATCTGATCCCAGGCGACCAGGATCAGCGCCACCTCTGCGTTATGCTTGGAAAGCTCCAAAAACTGATAGATTTGCTGTGCGGTCAGGTTGGTCTTGGCTCGGAATTTCGGCGAAAGGAAACCGTACCAATCGTTTTCGGACAGCGAATTCTGGTGAAGAAAATTGCGAATAACCCACAGTTCGTACCAGTCCGGCCTCTCATTCTTGGTGTTGTCGAGGGACAGGTACCCTGGATCCAAGGATGATCGCGTCGCCTCGTTGTAATAAATTTGAAAAACGTGAAACGACTGCATAGGTGTTCAAAGCTCCCCCAACTCAGGTCCTCGTAATAGTCAGCGCGGTATTTATGGTGACGAACGGGCTTAGGCGGCAGCCATTTTGAGACCGCGATCCCCAGACATACCGGTTCCCAATTGTTTATCGGCTCAGTATACGCGGAAAGGAGTCCGGCGCAGAAGGCGAAATTCGGTTTTGCTCCCAACCGCACCCGCCCGACAATCGTTATGTCGGAACGTCAACTGTGTCACGTCCGCCCGCTTGTGGCACAGCCCCTTACTGCCGAACAACAATATGTTCCGGCGCAAGGCCCGCTTGCGCGCGCTCATAAATCGCCACGTATGCGGCTTCCAGGTGTCCCGTGAAAAGCTTAGTATTAAAGAGCGGTTCGCTCACCCGATTGCGCTCAAGCTTCATCCTGGTCGACGCCATTAGCTCTGGATCGCAAGCCAATTTCGCAGCGAGTGCTTCATAATCGGCCATCGAATCCGTTATCAATTCGGGCATCCCGACGGCGCGCAGCAGACTTCCAGCCATCCGCGATGCAAATGCCTCACCGGAGCACGTGACCAAAGGCAGCCCGGCCCTCAACACATCGCTGGCCGTCGTGCCCGCATTAAACGGCAGAGTGTCCAGAAAAAGGTCGGCCAGCCGATATCTCGCAAGATAATCGGCATAGCCAATTTTTGGCGCGAAAATCAGTCTTGAGACATCCACGCCCCTTTCCGCCGCTTCTTTACGCAAATTGCATTCCACTATTGCGTTGTCTGCTACCAACCAAAGCACACTGCCGGTGACTTTCTTCAGCAAGCGCATCCAGACATCGAAGACTGCCGGTGTGATCTTATAGCTGTTGTTAAAAGCACAAAACACAAAAGCATCTTCCGGCAACCCAGCCGCCGCGCGGGACCCAATCGCGCATTCCCCGCCAATTTGCCTCTCCGAGTCGTTCGCCTGAAAGGTATTCGGAAGATAGATGACTTTTTCCGTGTAGAACTGTCGCTGCTCCTCAGGGACCACATAACGATCCGCAATGATGTAATCCATGTAATCAGCGCCCATGGTCCCAGGGTAACCGAGATAGTTGACTTGCAGCGGCGCGGGACGTCGCGCAAGAACATTCGTCCGACTGTCCCCCGTGAAGCCCCCAAGATCGACCGCGATATCAATCTCAAGCCGACGCAAGAGCTGCGCAATGTTTTCATCACTTTCATGTCGCACGTCGATGAAGCACTCGAGCGCCCCGGTTATTCTCTGCCGCATGGATGAATTCTGTTGAGAGCCAAACGATAGGCCCGTCACTTCAAAATGCAACCTGTCATGATGTTCAAACACGCCGGCAATCAAATATGCTACCGGATGATCACGAAAATCACCTGACAGATAGGCAACGCGGATGCGATCATGATTGTATCGTTCCGCCCGCCGGATAAGCCGATCGAGAGGCAGACATTCGGTGTCGTTGCGCAGCTTAGCGCATTGCAGTTGCTCAGCGGCCGACGAAGTAACGGCAAGAAAGCCGAAAGGGAACTGTGGTATGCCATTTTTAACTGACATCTTCAGGTGAGCCCGCTCCGCGTCAATATTGCTCCAATCGCAAAGGTGCATTTTGGCGTGAAGACGTGCTCCCTCGATGAAGGCCCCATCAGGTTCTGCAGCCATCGCCCTATCCAGCGCGGCGAATGCTTCATCGCGGCGCCCGAGAGACGCTAGAAAGGTTGCGCGAGCAACTAAAGCCCCGACCAAATCGGGATTAAGGGCCAGCGCCCGATCGAAAGCGCTCTGCGCCTCGTCGTGATGGTTGAGGCCGACGAGAGCGCTCCCGCGCCCGGCCCATGCTTCGGCGAGATCGGAATTGAGAGCCAATGCCTTGTCGAATGCGACAAGCGCATCGTCGTAGCGCCTAAGGCCCGCGAAGAGGTTACCGCGGCCAAGCCACGCGCCAGACAAATCTGGCTTAAGTGTCAGCGCCTTGTTAAACGCGGTGGAGGCTTCCTCGTAACGTCTGAGCCTGACAAGCACATTGCCGCGACCAAGCCAGGCGTCCGCAAGACTGGGCTTAAGAGCCAGTGCTTCGTCGTAGGCAGCAAGGGCTTCGTCGTAGCGGTAAAGTTTGCCGTAGATATTTCCTAAGTTGAGATGTCCCTCGGCGTATGTTGGCTGAATCGCAACAACCTTCCGAAAGCTTTCAAGCGCGGCCTCATGGCGCTTCATGTCAGCCAAAACCGAGCCGCGCTCGTTGATAGCCGCAACATGATTTGGCTGAAGACCAACAAGCTTATCGAAGCGACTAATCGATTCTTCTAATCGCTTGAGCTTATAAAGCGCGACCGCGCTGACATAGAGAAAGGAGACGCTCTTGCCGTTAACTTGAAGCCCGAGTTCACAGATTTGCAAGGCAGCTTCATAGTCGCCGTGCTGGCCGAGGATTGTTGCGTAATTCTCCAGGAACGGTATATTCGACGGCTGCACCTCAATCGAGCGCGCGATGAGCCATTTGGCTCGATCAAGATTCCCCAGGCTGGCCTCTACGACTCCAAGATAGTGAAGCGCGTGAGGATTATGAGGATCACTCTCGAGGGTCTGGCGGTATAATTTTGCGGCGTCAGCGAGTCTCCCCGCTTGATGCAGCGCGAATGCCGCCCTCAGCCCCTGTTGACCATCGCTTCCGGGCATACCGCACTCAAAAATGGGAAAGGCGCATCACTCGACTTGCCCGTTCCATCCAAGCGGAAGCGCTTCAACACTGTCAAGGAGCAAGCTACTGATCTGCCGCTCTCACTGGGCTGCTATTGCGATATCGAAATATGATCGGGCGCTAGGCTCGCTTGCACGCGCTCATGCGCCGCCAGATATCCCGCTTCCAAATGCCGAGTGAAAAGCGCGGTATCGAATAGCGGCTGGCCCAGCCGATTGCGCGCAAGCTTCATTCTAGTCGAAGCCATCAGTTCCGGATCGCCGGCCAACTTGGCGGCCAGCGCCTCGTAATCCGCCATACTGTCCGTGATCATTTCGGGCATCCCCATGGCTTGCAGAAGACTTGCCGCCATGCGCGAGGCAAACGCCTGGCCCGTGCACGTTACCAGCGGCAATCCAGCCCACAGCGCGTCGCTCGCCGTCGTGCCGGCATTAAAGGGCAGCGTATCCAGGCAAAGGTCGGCCAGCCGGTACCGAGCCAGGTAGTCCGCGTAGGGAATACGTGGGGCAAATATCAGCCGAACGGGATCGACGCCCCTGGCCTCCGCCTCTTTCTTCAGATTGCCTTCCACCGTAGCGTTGTCCGCGAGCAGCCAAAGCACGCTGCCGGGCACTCGTTGCAGGAGGCGCATCCAGACATCGAAAGTGCGAGGCGATATCTTGTAGCTGTTGTTGAAGGCGCAGAACACAAAAGCAGCCTCAGGGAGACCGGCGGCAGCGCGCGACGGGAGGAGGTCGTTAATTTTTCTCTCGGAGTCATTTGCCTGAAACGTATTCGGCAGCCGGATGACCTTTTCTGTGTAGAATTGCCGATGCTCGTCGGGGATCACCCAATGATCGCCAATGATATAGTCGATGTATTCGGTGCCCATCGTGCCTGGATAGCCTAAGTAATTGATCTGAACGGGCGCCGGGCGACACGCCAAGATCGCAGGGCGCGAATTGGCCGTATGCCCCATCAAGTCGACCGCAATGTCGATTTCCAGGTCCCTTATCAGGCTCGCCACCTCGGCGTCGGCGCGTTCCTGGACGTCGATAAATTGATCAAACGAATCCCTTACGCGCATCGATAAGTCGCTCGGTTCCGGGGGCTTGTACGAAATAGCGACGGTCTCGAACCGCTCTCGATCGTGCCGTTCGAACACCCCGGCAAGCAAAAACGATACCGGATGTTCGCCGAAATCGGCGGACAGATAGGCCAGGCGAACGCGCCGGTGATTGTACCGGTCCCCGCGCCAAAGCGGAGCGTCTGCTTCGGGATATTCCGCGTCACTGAATACGCTTGCGCATTGCAGTTGGATTTGCGCGGACGCTGACACTGCAAGCACCGCGAACGGGGACGTTGGAACACCAGCCCCGATCGACGCGTCGAGATTAGCGCACTCGGCCTCGAAGTTGGTCCAATCGCACAGCCGCATTTTGGCGTGAAGGCGGGCGCCCTCTGCGAATGGATCATCGGGCTTCAGCCTGAAGGCTTTATCGAAAGCTGTAAGCGCGTCGCCGTATCGCCTCAACGCGACGAAAACATTGCCGCGGCCAAGCCACGCGCCAGCTAAATCCGGCTTAACGCCCAGCGCCTTGTCGAAAGCCAGCAACGCATCGTCGTACCGCTTGCGCCTGACATGCACATTGCCCGAACCGAGCCAGGCATCGGCAAGATTGGGCTGAAGGGTCAGGGCGTCACCGTACGCCGCAATAGCCTCATCGTAGCGCCGCAATAGGCCGTACACATTTCCGATATTGAGGTGAGCGCCGACATAGCGCGGCTCGAGACTCAATGCTTTGTGAAAGCCAGCCAGCGCCGCGTCATATTTTCTCATTTCCGCTAAAACGGAACCGCGCTCGTTGATGGCGGCAACGTGATTTGGCGCCACAGTAAGAAGCTTGTCGAATTGGTCGATCGATTCCTTCAGGCGCTTCAATTTGTAAAGCGCGACAGCGCCCGCATACAGGCAAGACACGCTGTTGGGGCTGATTTGCAGGCCTCTACGGGCGGCTTGCAGCGCGTCTTCGTACTCCTGCAATTGACAGAGTATGGTCGCGTAGTTTTCCAGGGCCTGAACATCGGCCGGTTCAATCTCCAACGCGCGGCCGACAAGCGATTTTGCGCGCTGCAAATGCCCGGCGCTTGCCTCAACAAGCCCGAAGCAGTGAAGCGCCTGAAAACTGTCGGGCTCGCTTTCGAGAATTTGCCGATAGATTTTGGCAGCGCTTTCGAGTCTTCCGGCCTGATGGAAAGCGATTGCCGTCCGCAGCTTCTGTCGGTTGTCCGCCGTCGACATTCCGGGCCTGGAAGGATCCTTTCGCTGGCTGCCGTCAGCTTCGCCAGCGGCATCCTAAGCCGCGCCCGTTTGCCGTTGTCAAGAATGCCTACTCGCGCCCGTAGACCGAAGCAGGCAGCTCGCAACTAAGCTGTGCCCAAGCTTCAGGCCGCAATCGCCGTCGTGGCGGTTTCCCGCTTCTTAAGCGCGAGCCAATCGCGCGCGGCGCGCTGTGCGGCCGCTACCTCGGCATCCGACATCTGATTAGCGACTTCGCGCCGCAGCCGGACCGCCTCAGCGTTGCCCTTCGCGGCGGCGAGATTGAACCACATGTGCGCACTGACGAGATCGACCGGAACTTCGATCCCAACCGAATACTTCATCCCAAGCTCAAACAACGTGTCGCCAGCGGCCGCGCCCTCACCGAGCGCAACCGCGTCGAAACCGAGAAACTCAAATCCAGCCATGATGCACTCCCCTGACTACAGCACGCGAGCTATTTGCTTTCGCGTGTCCATCTGCTCCATTTCACCCCGGCAGATATACGGATAATCCGAGGAAGATTTGAATGGTGATTTAAGCAATGCTATGAATCGAAGGTGAATTACGCTCCGCAGATTTTGCGTTGCTTCAGCAACATGGCGTTAAGCAACTGCACTTGCACCACGCGAAAATCCGCAGAAAGCATACGTGATTTCCGCGAGCCGGACGCCTCGACCTTCTTTACCATTTCACAAACAAGAGGAACCAAGGAACCGATGAGCATCAATCGCAGGGCCGCAGCAGTGTTTTGGCTTTCGACAATCGCATTGTCGATGATGGGACCGAACGCGATCGTTCCTGCGTCCGCCGCCGATCCGTTGGGCACCTGGTACACGGAAGGCAACGAGAGCCAAGTTCGCATCAGTAACTGCGGCGATGCGCTGTGTGGCGCGCTGGTATGGCTCAAGGAGCCGAACGATCCGAAGACCGGAAAGCCGAAGATCGACGACGAAAATTTCGATGCCAAGAAGCGTACCCGGCCGCTCCTCGGCATCCTGATCGTGCTCGGCCTTAAACCGAGCGGCACGCCCGATCAATGGAAGGGCGAGGTCTACAACGCGAAAGACGGCAACACCTATACGGGCTTCTTCACCATAACCGGGCCGGACACGGCCGATCTCAAAGGTTGCGCGATGGGTTTCATCTGCAAGTCGCAAACCTGGACGCGGGTGAAGTGAGTTTGTGCCCGACAGGCGTCCAGAACCACTGGGACGGCCAAATCGCCTTCGCACGACTGCTATTTCGCCCGTTGACCGAACAAGATTGCGCGCACATTTGGGTCGCGTGGGTCGACCGCTGAGGCCGCCTCGATACGAACAGCAAAGGCGCGCTTGACAGCCTCGCGGGCGCGGATCGTCTCGAACCAGCGCTTGAGGTGCGGAAACTGGGCGAGCTCCTGGCCGGCGCGCTCGGCGAGACGCACCCAACCGACGCAGGCTATATCGGCAATCGAATAGCCGCCTGCCAAGAACTCGCGCTTCGCCAGCCGCGTGTTCATGACGCCGAAGAGGCGATTGACCTCATCGCCGTAGCGCGCAAGCGCGTAGGAGATCGGCTTTGGCGCGTAGCGGCGGAAGTGGATCGCCTGACCAGCCATGGGGCCGAGGCCGCCCATTTGCCAGAACAGCCACTCGTCGACGGCTACGCGCGAGCGCTCGTCGCGCGGATAGAATCTTCCGGTCTTGCGGCCGAGGTATTGCAGGATGGCGCCGGACTCGAATACCGAGATCGGCCGCCCGCCCGGACCGGCTGGATCGACGATGGCTGGAATGCGGTTGTTGGGCGAGATGGTGAGGAACCGTGGGGCGAATTGTTCGCCCTTGGAAATGTCGACCGGCCGCACGACGTAGGGCAGGCCGCACTCCTCAAGCATGATCGAGATCTTCCAGCCGTTCGGCGTCGGCCAGTAGAACAATTCGATTGGCCTAACGCTGCGCGGCGTCGCTCGCTGTACCCGAACGCGCTTCGTGGCTGCGCCACGCTCAATCTTTGTGGCCCTACGCCCGCGTGTCATTTCAATGCAAAGGAATCATGGCAACGGCGAAACTGCGGCAACGAAAACGGCGCCACGGATTTGGCCCGCGACGCCGTTGATAGTCTTCACGAAGTGATACAGACACACCGAGGGCGTCGGCGAGATGTACGAGGATCGAGCCCGCTGGTTTTTCGCCAGGGCGAGGTCCGGTTCCCCGTCCCTCGTATCCACCATCCGCTTGGCGAAAAGTGGAAAAGCCTGACCCGTCGTCCCGCCGACGCCCTCTGTTGTACACTAGAGCCGGCGCGCCTGGGCAGATCATCGACCCAACCGCGACGCCTGCCGGCCCGTGCAACGCGACCTTCGGCTCATGCGATGCCGAAGACCGACAGCAGCGTCAGCTACTTCTTCTTCCGGCGCTTTGTCTTCTTCGCCGTCTTCTTCGCCGCTGCTTTCGTCTTTCGCTTCTTCGCCATTGCTGCCCTCCTAGCTTGAGTGGATGGCGACATCGGTACAGTGCAGTCGCGAATCGACGTGCACTGACATCCGCTTACACCAGCACAACGGAAAAAACATCTTTCCCGCTTAATTTTGTGTATAGATTTCGCTTGACGTCGCGTCGCCGCCCCGACGGCGCGAGCGATACCGAGACACCTTTCCGAAAACTTTCGCGGCGGCGCGATCTTCTACCAAAAATTCGCGATAGTACGAAAATGCCCATGAAATGGGGATTTTCGCGATGTCGCTCGACGCCACGGTTTTTTCACGTACGCATTTGATGCAACGTCCTCAGAATCGCTCGGGCACGCGCGACGCGGCGCGCAGGGTCGAAATTGCGCCGGAAAAAAAATTTACGGAAACGCCTCCGCGGGGCGCTCTAGCGGCCTCACAGCGGTGCAAAACGCGCGAATCACCCGACCGATTCGCTCCTGCGCGACTGCGCGCGAAGCCTCGCCGCATCGTCGCACGCAAAATCTCTCGCGCGCAATTTGAATTTCACGGACAGTACGTCCGCGCTTTTTTTGACTCCAAAGCAACGCGCAAATTCAGATGCCGAGCTTCTTGCGCAGAAGATCATTGACCGCTTGCGGGTTCGCCTTGCCGCCGGAAGACTTCATCACCTGGCCCACAAACCAGCCGATTGCCTTGGGATTCTTCTTCGCGTCGGCGATTTTGTCCGGATTCTTGGCGATAATCTCATCGACCAGTGCTTCAATGGCGGAAACGTCGGTCATTTGCCGCAATCCGCGCTGCTCGACGATCGCGCGTGGGTCGCCGCCCTCCGTCAGCATAATCTCGAACAATTCCCTGGCTCCAGGCCCCCCAACGATTCCATCGAGAGTCATTGCCACGAACTCAGGAATAGCAGCCCTATTGATGTATTCGACCGGATCGATACCCGTATCGTTGGCCTTTGCGAAAACTGGGCCAAGGATCAGATTGGTAATGCTTTCAGCGCCCTCAATCATCGTTTGATGGAACGGCTCGCATCTTAGCTGTTTCTCGTCCCACAGCTTGGGGCTTTCGCGCCTAAGGCCTTCCCCTTGCCGACCGTACACCTCTTCTACGAGCTCGACCGCGTTTGGACCGCCCCGAAGGGCCACGTACCGATAGAATTCCGACTCGGCGGCATCGGCCACTAATCGTTCACGAGCTAGTCGAAGCGCTTTGTCTTCGGACAGAGCAAAGTTGTCGCAAAACCGCAGCACCTTTTCGTCCTGCATTTCAGGGATAGAGGCTCGAAGGCTATTTTCGTATTCCTCCGTGACTTCGAGAGGCAGAAGGTCAGGGTCTGGAAAGTAGCGGTAATCATGCGCTTCCTCTTTGGTGCGCATTGACCGTGTCTGATCCGTGTCCGGATCATACAGTCTTGTTTCCTGCTCGATTACCCCGCCTTCCTCCAGAATATCGATCTGGCGCCGCCGTTCGCTCTCGATTGCCCAGCCTATGAAATTTATCGAATTGAGATTTTTGATCTCGCAGCGGGTGCCAAGCGGTTCACCGGGTCGATGAACCGACACGTTCACATCTGCGCGCAAATGGCCCTTTTCCATGTCTCCATCGCAAGTACCCAGATAGCGGAGAATGATCCTCAACTTAGCGACGAAGTTCATTGCGTCAGCGAACGAGTGCAGCTCTGGCTTAGAGACAATCTCCATCAACGCTACACCTGAACGATTAAGGTCGACCAAGGACATCGTTGCACGCTGGTCGTGGAGTAACTTTCCCGCATCCTGCTCAAGGTGAAGCCGTTCGATTCCGATCTTCAACTTGGCGCCACTTTCGGTATGGATTGTCACCTCGCCTCCGGTCACGATCGGGGATTTGTATTGGCTGATTTGGTATCCCTGGGGCAGGTCGGGGTAAAAGTAATTTTTACGTTCAAATACTGACTTCGGTTCGATCTTGGCCTTCAGCGCGATCCCGGTGCGCACCGCCTGGCGCACGCATTCCTCGTTGATCACCGGCAGCATGCCCGGCATGGCGGCATCGACCAGCGACACGTGCGCGTTCGGCCCGCCGCCGAATGCGGTGGAGGCGCCGGAAAATAGCTTGGCCTGCGAGGTCACCTGGGCATGCACTTCCATGCCGATGACGACTTCCCAGTCGCCGGTGGCGCCTTTGATCAACTTCGATTTTTTGGTCGGTCCGTCCATCGCGTTTTCACGCTGTATGCGTCTAGGCACGACTTAGGCCTTCACCGCGCTGGCAGCAACCCCAGCAACCCGCCCCGCATAATCGAACAAGGCAGCATTGTTGAGTCCGCCTTGCGCGGGGTGGCGACGCTGCCGGATACTACGAGTCATCATCGGCCGTCAGGTGCATGCCGACGCGCCAAAGAAGCCCAAGGGAGACGCCTATGTTCCGATTTCTGGTCGCCATCTTCATGCTGCTCAGCCCGCCGGCTTTTGCGCAGCAATCGGCGCCAGAAATTCCCTACGACTCCATCCCCGACGCCCTCAAACTTCCACCCGAGCTTTATATGGGTGAAGCGGCAGGCGTGGCGGTCAACTCAAAGGGCCACGTCTTCGTATTTCATCGCGGCGGCAGCAGCCATGGCCCTGCCTTCGCCAACACCGCCGCCCAATTGTGGGAATTCGGTGCGGAAGGCCGCTTCATCCGCGAGATCGGTAAGAACCTCTACGCTTGGTCTTTTGCGCACGCCGTCCGCGTCGACAAGGAAGACAACATCTGGGCCATCGACAAGGGCTCGGACATGATCATCAGGTTTAATCCCGCGGGCCGCGTGACTATGGTGATCGGGCGTAAGCAGGAGGCGTCGGACGCCGAAACCAAACCGTGGGCGCACGTCAATCCGCCGCTAGCGGCGGAGAATGGGCGCTTCCGCCAGCCAACCGACGTCACCTGGGATCCGGCCGGCGACATTTTCATCAGCGACGGCTACATCAATTCGCGCGTCGCCAAGCTCAGCAAGGAAGGAGACTGGGTCAAGTCTTGGGGCGAACCGGGTAAAGGCGAAGGCCAGTTCAGCACCGTCCATAATATCGCGGCAGACGCCGGCGGCACGATCTACGTGGCCGACCGCAATAACCGGCGCATCCAGGTCTTCGACAGTGACGGGAAATTCCAACGCATCATCAAGATCGATATTCCGCCGGACCCGGATGCACAGCCGGCCATCGGCAACAAGCCAAATCTCACCAACTATC
>JASHVC010000371.1 GCA_030039655.1 Xanthobacteraceae bacterium
AGTCGGCGCCGTCGTGACGGCCGACGAGAAGCTGCTATAGGTGTTCACGTTGATCATGAAATTGTTGCAGTTGAAAAGCGCGAAAGTGTTATTGCAAACGTAGGTCGCAAATTGCGCCTGCGTGTAGTTCGCGTTTTGCGCCTGACCGGTCAGAATGTAGCGGCTGGCCTGCAGCGTGGTTACGTCGAGCACCCGCCCGGCGAAGAATATAACGGCGGTCTGGAACAGCGCTATGAGCAGGGCAAAGAACGGCGCCGCTATCAGGCCGAATTCGACCGCCGCGGAGGCCTTCTTGGAGAAGGCGAACTGTCTGTAGGACCGAAGCCGACTTGCGCTCCGACCCAGCCTTCGACGAAAAGCCGCGAACATCGCGCATACGCTCCAACAGCGCATTCTCTATGTCGAATTTGCTAGGGAAGGGTTACTCCAAACAGCGCTGGCGCGTTAACGCGCGGTAACAAATCGGCGCGCGAGAAATTCGCCGCCGTGGCGCAGCCCTTCGGCGTCGATGCCGTGGCCGACGCCGGCCGACAGATGCCACTCGGCAGAAACGCCGAGTGCGGCCAACCCTTGGGTCGCCTGGAACAACGCCTGCGCCGGTATCAGTTCGTCGCGCTCGCCGTGGACCAGCAGCACGGGCGGGCGCGATTTGATCTCCGCGGCGAAGGCATCGAGGTCGCCTTCCGGCGGAATCACCAGCAGCCCGGAATAACCGACGATCGCGGCCGGTGCCGAGGTGCGGCGCAATCCGACATGGAGCGCCATCATCGTGCCCTGGCTGAAGCCGACCAGCGCCAGCGCTGACGGCGGCAGCTTGTGGCGTTCAAGCTCGGCATCGAGAAATCGCTGCAATCCCGGCGCCGCCTTGTTGGCGCCAAGCCAGCGCTCGTTGGGATCGCGAAAGGTTAGCGGAAACCATTGCCGGCCAACTGGCGCCTGTCCGCACGGCTCTGGCGCGTGCGGCGAGACGAAGGCGGCTTGCGGCAAGTACTGCTGCCACGCGCGCCCGATGTCGATAAGATCGTTGCCGTCGGCGCCGTAGCCGTGAAGAAAAACGACGAGTTGTCGCGGTGAGCCCGACTGTGGCGCGAGCCGTGGACCGTCAAGCTCGGCGGCCATTCGCGCCTCGTCTCGTGCCTGTCTTCGCTTTTGCGCGCGCGCGGGCGGGCGGCAAATTCACGGCGGTGGGAGCCCCTTCGCGTCCTTTCACCGCGCGATAATAGGTCCACAGTAGCCGAGCCGCTACCCCGCGCCACGGCCGCCACCCTTCGGCAAGTGCGACCATCTGTTTGGCGTTCGGCCGCGCGCGCAGGCCGAACGCGAGACGGGCGGCTTCCTGCAGCGCGAGGTCGCCGGCGGGCCAGGCGTCGGCGTGGCCGAGGCAGGTGAGCAGATAAATGTCGGCGGTCCACGGTCCGATGCCGTGCAGCCTCGTGAGCGCCGCGTGTGCGTCATCGGCGGACAGTTCGCCGAGAGCGGAAAACACGATATCGCCGCGCGAAGCGGCGCGCGCGATTTCCTTGAGTGAGCGGATTTTCGCGCCGGAAAGGCCGAGGCGCGCCAGCCGTGCTGACCGTGCCTTGGCGATCGCCGCGGGCTCGAACGGGTCGAACGCGGCGGCGAGCCGGCTCCAGATGGCATTGGCGCTGGCGGTGGAAAGCTGCTGCGCACAGATGATCGCGCCAAGCCCCGCATAACCGTCGGGACGCCGCCGCAGCGGCGGCCGGCCGGTGATTTTCACCAGCTCGGCAAAGCGCGGATCGGCCGCGAGCAGGAGCGCAAGCGCGGCATCGAGGTCGGCCTCGGTATGAATGCGGTGGTCCATCGGGTCAGATATCAGGTATCAGATATTTCTGTTAGGCCGGAGTCTACCTTTGATCACCCAGCCGACCTTCCGCTTTGCGCCAAGTCCGAACGGATATCTGCATCTCGGCCACGCCTATTCGGCGCTGCTCAATCACGACATGGCGCAAGCGGCTGGCGGGCGGTTGCTGCTGCGCATCGAGGACATCGATGCGGCGCGCTGCCGCCCCGAATTTGAACAGGCAATTCTCGAAGACCTTGAGTGGCTCGGGTTGACCTGGGAGCATCCCGTGCGCCGCCAGAGCGAGCATTTCACCGAGTATGCCGCGGTCATCGCCAGGCTCGAAGCGCAGGGCCTGCTCTACCCGAGCTTTGAGAGTCGCAGCGAGGTCAATGCGCTCATCGCCGAACAGGAGCGCCGCGGAAGCTGGCCGCGCGATCCCGACGGCGCGCCGCTCTATCCGGGCATCGCGCGAAGGATATCGCCCGGCGAACGCGAACGTCGCCGTCGCGCCGGCGAGCCGTTTGCGCTGCGCATCGCCATGGACGCCGCGCTGGCGCGTGTAGGCCCGCTCACTTGGACGGAGACCGGGACCGGTCCGCAATGTCAAAGCGGCTGCATCACCGCCGCGCCGCAAATGTGGGGCGATGTAGTCCTGGCACGCAAGGAACTCCCGACCAGTTATCACCTCGGCGTGGTCGTCGATGACGCCTTGCAGGGGGTCACCCACGTGGTGCGCGGACAGGATCTGTTTTGGGCGACCGGAATCCATCGTCTGCTGCAAACGCTACTCGATTTGCCGGAACCGGTTTATCACCATCACCGGCTCATTCTCGATGCCGATGGGCGCAAGCTGTCGAAAGCCACCCAGGCGACGAGCTTGCGCGAATTGCGCGCCGGCGGCGCCAGCGCGGTAGATATCAGAGCCATGGTGGGGCTCTAACATTGAATCTTTGCGCTCTGGTTTGTCTCGGGGTGGAAATAGATGCTGGATACGGCGCCGGCGCACGGTTGCTGGGTCTTTTCGCTTAACGCGCGGTTCACTCATTTTTCGACCGTCGGATTTCCACGTAACCAATCGTAAGCCGTAGGCAAATACCTTTGCGGTCCGCCAAAGGGGTGCGGCGAAGCGTTGTGACACATGGAACCCATTGGCTCACAGCCACGGCAACGGACTTCCGTGATCGACGCAACGATCCCAAGCGCCTGTGCTTGGGGCTGGAGCTTTGTCGCGCACGAGCTTCAGCGCCTGCGTTCGGCCACTCCGGCGCGTCCAGTACCAGCGTTTGTGGACGGGCGGCGGACGATCTTTCAGAGCGCCGGAATTTATCTCTTCCTCATTGCATTCGCGTGCCTTCATTACCTTTTGAATGCGCCTGTGCTGCTTGGCCACTATGATCTGGGATGGCACCTGGCCTCCGGTGACCTGATCAGACAGCAAGGCGGCATCCCTCTTCACGATCCATGGTCCTTCACCTCCGGTGGGACGCCATGGATAAATCTTTCGTGGCTTTGGGACGTGTTTGCCAGTGCCGTATTTCAACATATGGGTTTTACCGGTCTCACATTATTTGTAGTCGCATGTGGCGGGCTTATCGCCGGATATCTCACGTCAGCCTGCTTGAGCACAGGTGCCTCAGCGATTGCGGTTTGTATTTCAGTTTTATCCGCGTGCTTGCTTTATCCCGCTTTTGAGGCGTTTCCAAATATCTATCTGGCCGCCGCGCCAAACGTTGCTACGATGCTATTTTCGGCAATTTTTTACGTGGAATGTCTGAAAGGAACGAAGCGTGTTTTTTTGTTGCCTGCTATGATGGTTCTGTGGGCAAATCTGCACGGCGGTTTTCTGCTTGGTCTTTTTATTGTCGGCACTTTTGGCGGCGTGGCGTTGCTCACGCGAGATTGGGTCAATTTCAAAATCTACAGTTTTGTGGGGATCGGTTGCTTTATCGCAACGTTTATCACTCCTCTTGGCTGGCATATCTATGAAGGCTTGACGACTACGTTAGGCAACGTTTCGCAAGCGCACATCACCGAGTGGCGGCCTTATTATCAGGATATAACCGTGCCGGGCAGCATTCCTGGCATCATATACATTCTGACATTCATTGCTTTTGAACTGCGCTACTACAGAGGATTTTGTCCTCTGGCGCCGCGGCTGCTGTCGTGGCTTTTCTTGTTTTTGGGGTTGTATGAATTCAGATATATGTCCTTCTTTTTCATATTCTCAACGATTCCAATGGCTCTTCACTTTGATCGGTTGCTGTCTGGGCGGCTGAACAATTTCAGAGTTGAAAGATCATTGTTGGTTGCCGGCGCTGTTGCGGCATGTGTTCTGCCATTGGTCTATATGCAAGTAGAGCCGGTTCTCGGACTTCCTGAAATGCTTTCAGAGCAGGACGTTCAATACCTGCAAACGCATCTTCCGCATGCCCGACTTCTAAACCACTGGAATTTCGGTGGACTTTTGATCTTTCGCGATCGAGGCGCCATACCTGTGTTCGTGGATGGGCGTGCATCCACCGCTTATCCCGAAGCGGTGCTACGGGACTATTTCAAACTGGGACAAACGGAGATTGATGAGACCGCGTGGGACACGGTGCTTGAAAAATATCATATCGATACGGTGCTGTGGGTGAGGGCGCATGAAGAGTTAAGGCAGTTTCTCGTGCGGAAGAGAGGTTGGAAGGAGGCATACACGGGATTGTATGCGAGCATCTACGTTAAGCCATAACGCCGTATGTTGCCGCGCGGCTAATCTGGGTGGCTGCCGGATGCGCCAGCCAAGCCGCTTTGTTCTTCCGTGAAATGTTAAAGCAGACAGTGGCTTAGTGAGAACCGATCGTTTTAAGCCCATATTAAAGCACGGTCTTCATCATGCGCGCCGAAACAGTCAGTCCGGCACGCATGTCGACGATCGATCCCACTTTACGCGTCGACGACGCCATCTCGCCGCCCAAGGCGGAGCGGTCCGGCAATCAATCCCAGCTCACTCATCGATTGATCTGCGGCGGGGCCGTGTTGGCGCTGATCGTGTTCGGAAGCTTCTGCGTGCTGTGGGTGCAGTGGCAGATGGATGCGCTGCGGATTTCATTTGTATCCGGCGATTTCGTCAGCTTCTGGACTGCCGGTGAACTTGTCCTCGAGGGACATGCGGCCGACGCCTACGACGCGGTGTCGCATTTTTTCAAAGAAGTGGCGTTGCATGGCGATCCGGACAGTTGGGCTTATGTAGCGTTCTTCTATCCGCCTCACTATTTGTTCCTCTGCGCCGTTTTGGCGTTGCTGCCTTATCACGTGGCGGTGGCGTCGTGGCTGGTGACGACCTGTGCCGCTTATGCAGCCGCGATGCGCGCACTGGTGCCAAAGGATTTGCGCGATCGTGAAGCCATCTGGGTTTTGTTCCTGGGCTATCCGGCGGTGCTGGTGAATGCGGGCTTCGGTCAAAACGGATTCCTGAGCACGGCACTGCTGGGCGGCGCCGCAGTTTGGCTCGATCGGCGGCCGGTGCTGGCGGGACTGTGTTTCGGTTGCTTGTCGTACAAGCCGCAGCTCGGGATCGTCGTGCCGCTGGCGCTTGCGGTGGCCGGACGGTGGAAGTGCTTTGCAGCAGCGGGGGCGACCGTCGCGGTGTTAGCCGCGGCGGCGACGTTGGCTTTTGGCGCACACATTTGGCCGGCCTTCTTCACCAGCATGTCGGATGCGCAGCGCAATTGGATGGAGGCGTACAACCCCCTTTATTTGCGGCTCTGGATCACCGTCTATGGGTTTGTACGGCTGCATGACGGGCCTTTGCCGTTGGCCTACGGAGCGCAGATGGTGGTGAGTGCGATTGCCATTTTGTTGCTGCTGCGCGCGCTCTTGTTGCGGCCGCCTGGCGCGAGATCGGGAACGGCGGAGGTTGCGGCCATCGCGGCCTGCATCCCGTTCTGCTCACCCTTCCTGCTGGAATACGATCTGGTGATCCTGGCAGTGCCAATGATGTGGCTGCTGACCGAGGGTCTACGTCACGGCTTCCGACGCGGCGAGGGCGTTGCGCTGGCGGCGATGTTTGTGGCGCCGATGGTGTTCAAGATCAGACTGTTCGATAACGCGATGAAGCTTTCCGCCATCGCTGCGGCAGCGTTGCTGTTTGCGATGGTGTTGCGGCGGATGACGCAAAGCGCGCGTGACTTTCAGGATGTCACCCTGGTCCCGCAGGACGGTGTCGCGATTACAAGCTGAAGAAGTTGCGTGCGTCGCCGCGCTCCGCATTCAAGTCGAGCAAAATAAGAAATATTGCGGGTCTATTCCGCAGCGTCGGTCGTGGTTTCCACGATGCGCACGAGGTCGGTCATGATGCGGTTCAACTCGAAATCCTTTGGCGTATAGACAGCGGCCACGCCCGCCTTTCGCAGCAGTGCCTCGTCCTCCGGCGGAATGATGCCGCCGACCACCACCGGCACGTCGTCTAGCCCGGCTTCTTTCATGCGACCGACCACATCGGTCACCAGCGGAATGTGCGAGCCGGACAGAATCGACAGGCCGACGACATGCACCTTGCCGTCAGCCGCCGCCGAGACGATCGCTTCCGGCGTCAGCCGGATGCCCTCGTAGACGACGTCCATGCCGGCGTCGCGCGCGCGCACCGCGATCTGCTCGGCGCCATTGGAGTGGCCGTCGAGGCCGGGTTTGCCAACCAGGAATTTCATGCGGCGTCCGAGCTTCTTCGAGACGCGATCGACCTCGGCGCGGATGTCGTCGAGGCCGTCGGCGTCGTTGCGTATGGCACGGCCAACGCCGGTTGGCGCGCGGTATTCGCCGAATGTAGCGCGCAGCGCCGTGCCCCATTCCCCAGTGGTCACACCGGCTTTGGCGCAGGCGATCGACGGCGGCATGATGTTGGCGCCGCTTCTGGCGGCCCGGCGTAGTTCATCGAGCGCCACATCCACAGCCTTCTGGTCGCGTGCTTGGCGCCAGGCGTTGAGCCGCGTGATCTGTTCAGCCTCGACCTCGTGCGGCACGGTCATGATTGTGTCTTCGCCGGTGGTCAGCGGCGACGGTTCGGTCTCGATGTAGCGATTCACGCCGACAACCGTCTGTTCGTTGCGCTCGATCGCCTCGAGCCGCGCGGTATTGCTTTGGACAAGCTGGCTCTTCATGTAGCCCATCTCGACCGCGGCGATGGCGCCGCCAAGTTTCTCGATATGATCGAGTTCCTCCAGCGCCGCGCGCTTCAGCTCATCCACCTTTTTGGCAATCTCGGCGGAGCCGTCGAAGACGTCGGCATACTCGAGCAGATCGGTCTCGTAGGCGAGGATCTGCTGCATGCGCAGCGACCATTGCTGATCCCACGGCCGGGGCAGGCCGAGCGCTTCGTTCCATGCCGGCAATTGCACTGCGCGCGCCCGCGCCTTCTTCGACAACGTCACCGCCATCATGGACAGCAGGATGCGATAAACATTGTTTTCAGGCTGCTGCTCGGTCAATCCGAGCGAATTGACCTGCACGCCGTAACGGAATAGCCGGTGCTTGGGATCGGTGACGTGGTAGCGTTCCTGCGTGATCTTGTCCCACAACTCGCCGAAAGCGCGCATCTTGCACATTTCGGTAATGAAGCGCGCGGACGCATTGACGAAGAAAGAAATGCGCCCGACGACTTCGCCGAAATCGTTGACCGCATCCGCCGCCTTTACGTTATCGAGCACCGCGACCGCGGTGGCCAGCGCGAAGGCCAGTTCCTGCTGCGGCGTCGCGCCTGCTTCCTGCAGATGATAGGAACAGACGTTCATCGGATTCCATTTCGGCATTTCGCGCGTCGTGAACAGGATGGTGTCCTTGATCAGCCGCATTGAGGGCGCCGGCGGAAATACGTAGGTGCCGCGCGACAAATATTCCTTGATGATGTCATTCTGCGTGGTGCCTTGCAGTTTTTCCCGTGGCACGCCTTGCTCATCGGCCACGGCGATATAGAGCGCGAGCAGCCAGGCGGCCGTCGCGTTGATCGTCATCGAGGTATTCATCTCGCCGAGCGGGATGCCATCGAACAGCATGCGCATGTCGCCGAGATGGGAGATCGGAACGCCGACCTTGCCGACTTCACCCTTGGCGAGCGGATGGTCGCTGTCGTACCCGGTCTGCGTCGGCAGATCGAAGGCGACCGAGAGGCCGGTCTGTCCTTTGCTCAGATTTTTGCGATAGAGCGCGTTTGAAGCGGCGGCGGTGGAGTGTCCCGCGTAGGTGCGGAAAATCCACGGATTCTGTTTCTCGCGGGGCGGCTGGTCGAGCATTGCCGTTGCACAATCGCAGAGAAGAGCAGTGTGATCCCGATTTTGCTGCAATGCAACATCAAATCGCGAGCGGCCGTGCCAAGCCGCGCCTGCCTTCGTCGCGACGCTAACGGCGCCGCACGAACACTATGGCATCGGCGTCCGCATAGGCCTTCTCCCAGGCTGCGTTGCGCGCAAGCTCGCTGACCAGGGGCTCGTACGGATTCAAGATTGCCCACGCGACGTTGTATTCGTCGAGCACCGCATAAGCCTTGGCGACATCGGTGAGATCGATGGTCTGGGCGTATTTGCGCTCGAACGCGTCGCCATAGACCTCCAACCTGCCGTCGATGAACACCGGAATGCCCGACCAGATGAGATAGCCGCCGAACAGCTGGCTATTGAAGACGTTGCCGGCGATGTTATTGCGCTTGACGAAATCGATGGCCGCTGCAGGCGCGATGGTCGCGGGCGGAACGATGTCGTCCCGCCGCCAGACGGAAGCGGTCGCCAGCGCGGCGAGCGCCACGCAGCCGATAAGAACGGCGGTCGCGTATTTCTGCAAAAGGCCAAGCAGTGCATCGGGCGCGCCCTGTGCCTCGGGGGCCTCTGCGTTTGACGATTGCGGCGCCAGATAGGGAACGGCCCGCGCGGCGGGCCGAGCCAGAATAATCGGCGCAAGCAGGAAAAACATGAAAAGCGCGCGCATGTAGCGCAAGCCCGTGGCCAAGGCGAGGCCGAACGAGACTAGCCTCGCTCCTCCCAGCCGGACGCCAAAACCCGCTATGGCGAGAAAGATCGCGACGAAGTAAATCAGGACGAAGTTTGATGCGTGAAAATCGGGTGAGCGCAATTCGTTGATATATCCAGATGCGAATTTCATGCTCACAAGTGTCGTGGTCATGAATGCCGGCAAAATCCCATAGGGCGTTATGGCAGCGCAGGCGGTGGTGGCCGCTGCTGCGATCAGAACCCGCCGACATTTTGCGTAATCGCGCTTGGCGAAATTGTGGTAGAGGCAGCAAGCTAAAAAAATGTAGAGCAATGTAAGCCCGTACGTGAAACTGCCGTGGATGTTGGCCCAAAGAATCATCAAGGGGGCCAATGTGAGCAGCGGTGGTAATTCGTATTTTTCGTCGTCATAGGCGTTGAGCAGGCTGATCATCCAGAGGGCGAGCAGCACGTAAGAGAAAATGTGTGGGCGCGCAGTGAAGTGCGGCGCCATCGCCGCTCCTGTCAACACAGCACACCATATGGCGACGGAAAATCGAAGCTGCCGCAGCAAATAGAAGCACACGATGCCGACAATGGCGGCGCTGGAGGCCGCGGCGAGCACCGCCATGCCGCGCCAGCCGCCGGCGTCAAACGTCAACGCGTAGATGACCTGCGACAGCCACTGCATGGAAACCCATGGTTTTCCGGCTGCGGTGTAGGAATAGACGTCGACTGTGGGAACGCGGGCATGCTCGAGCGTCCATTGCCCGGTGCGGATTTGCCAAAGGGTGTCGGGTTCTTGGAGGAGAACCGGCGCGTGCAGCAGGTTGAGGCAATAGAACAACAGAAAGACGGCGAAGGCAGTAACGACGAAAACTCTGTCTTGGGATTTGATCAAACAAAGTCTCCGCAGCACTGCTGCTCCGCCGACACCAGTGCGCGCCGAAGCACAAGCGTTGCCACGACGAGGACCGCCACATAGCCGACCGGCGCCACGACAAAGGGGTAGATCAGGATCAGGAAGCAGGCCAAACCAATGCCGGCAAGTTCATGCTTGAGGAATCCTTGCGTCCGGCCCAAGCGGAACAGGAAAGCAATCGGCACCGCCAATACGACCAGGTCGTAGGTGAGGACATGAGGCGTGGCCATCAATACTCCTACGCCGAGCGCAGCGGCCTTTATTTCGTAAGCGGTTCGGCCGCGCCATAAGATGACGACGGCGCCAACGGCGATGATCGCCATCGTGCCTTGCGCCGCCCAGGCCAGCACCTCGCTGTCGAAGAATAAGCGCACGAGGCCGAATGCGCTCTGCAGCCTGCCCCAATAGGCCTGGCTCTCGGCATACATGGCGTCGCCGATGACGGGGAAAAAGGCGTGCCAGCTCGCGGCGCCGAACGCGACCAACGACGTTGCCGCCATAAGCGCCGCCACGATGGCGGCAGTGACGAACACGCGCCAATGGCCGCCCGCCATCAGCGCGATTGGAAACAACAAGCCGAGATGCGGCTTGTAAGTAAGTAGTCCGAGCAGCACGCCAGCGCCTATCGGCTGCCGTTCCATAAGCGCGAGTGCGCCGCCGATCAGGCTCGCTGAAAGGAATCCGTTCTGACCGGCCATGAAATTGGCGAGCACTGGGGGAAACGCGGCGGCGAGGAAATAACCGACTCGATCCCCAATGATTGCGCGGATGGCGGCCAGGTAGCAGAGAAAAGTACCAAAGAGCCAGACCAGGAACGCACTCGCATAGGGCAACAGCGCCAGGCCAGCCGCAACAAACAAAAATGGGGGCGGATAGCGCCAGCCCAAATAGCCGTTGAAGTGACCGACGGTATTCTCCTCGGTCAGCCTCAGCGTCGGCCAGTCATAAGCCGCCGCGGCATGGCCTGTGAGGGCCTCGCGCCCCGCAGCCCAGAGCGCAAGGAAGTCGGCGACGCTTCCCGCTGCCTCCTTGATCCACAATCCCTGCAGGGAAAAGGCAACGAGAGAAACAACGTTGACGACAATCAACGCGAAACAAACGAGCTCCACCGGATGCGTCAGCTTGGCGCCGGCGCCGTGCGCGGGGGAAATCTCGTAGGTAGCCATCGGCCGGCCAAGCCTCTCTTCCGCTCGCCGGGAAGCTAAGTGGCCGCCATTGAGGAACCATTAAGCGAGGAGGTTGCCCTCCGCATTGAGCCAAACAAGGCTTTCAGTGCGGGAAACAGACGCTGGCTTCGCCGCCAGATAGCTGCGAAGCCAGATCTCATTGCATTGAAGAACCCTTAATCGCGATCGAGGTGCCGTTCGCCTCGCCGCGCGGAGCCTTAAGCGTTTTATCAGGCGCGTTTTACGAGCCGCAGGATGAGCAACAAGATCACTGCGCCGATGAAGGCATCGATGACGTCGCCGATGAAACCGCCGCCGATGAAGATGCCGAGGCGAGGCAGCAACCACCCCGCGATCAGTCCGCCGATGATGCCGACGATGATATCGCCGATTAGTCCGAACCCGCCGCCTTTAACGACCATGCCAGCAAGCCAGCCGGCAATTGCACCGACGATCAGCCAAATTATGATACCCATGACACACCCCTGAACCTCTCCCGGCGACATGCCGGGCCCCCATGCGCAACGGCGCATGCGTCATCAGCATAAATTTTATCCGAGTGCCTGTCAGCAGCGCCGTCGACGTATCGAGGGCGGTCGTGGAGTGTCCCAACTAAATATTGCACCGCAGCATAAAGTGCGGCAGAGTGTGTGCAGTGTCGTTGCGACCACCGCCCAGCCGGAGCCCGCCATGGCCGTCGCGCAAAAGAAACCCTCAGCCGCGCCGCTCAAAGATCTCTACGCAATCGGTGAAGTTCCTCCGCTTGGGCACGTGCCCGAGAAGATGCACGCCTGGGCGATCCGCAAGGAGCGTCACGGCCCGCCCGAGCAGGCGATGCAGTCGGAAGTGGTGCCCACGTGGCCGATCGCTGAAGACGAGGTGCTCGTCTACGTCATGGCCGGCGGCGTCAACTACAATGGCGTCTGGGCCGGCCTTGGCCAGCCAATCTCGCCGCTCGACGGCCACAAGCACCCGTTTCATATCGCCGGTTCCGATGCGTCCGGCATCGTCTGGGCCGTGGGCTCGAAAGTGAAGCGCTGGAACGTCGGCGATGAAGTCATCGTCCACTGCAACCAAGATGACGGCGACGATGAAGATTGCAACGGCGGCGATCCGTTGTTGTCTCCCTCGCAGCGCATTTGGGGCTACGAGACGCCGGACGGCTCGTTCGCACAGTTTTGCCGCGTGCAGTCGCGCCAGCTTATGCAGAAGCCGGCGCACCTGACTTGGGAAGAGGCGGCCTGCTACACGCTCACCCTAGCCACGGCGTATCGCATGCTGTTCGGCCATCCGCCGCACACGCTGAAGCCCGGCGACAACGTGCTTGTTTGGGGTGCCTCCGGCGGGCTTGGAGTGTTCGGTGTGCAACTCGTCGCCGCGTCCGGCGCTAACGCCATCGGCGTCGTCTCCGATGAGAGCAAATCCGAATACGTTTTTAATCTCGGCGCTAAAGGCGTAATCAACCGCAAGGAATTCAAGTGCTGGGGCCAGATGCCGAAGGTCGGCACGCCCGAGTACGACGCCTGGGTGAAGGAAGCGCGCCGTTTCGGCAAGGCGATCTGGGACATCACCGGCAAGCGTGACGTCGATATCGTATTCGAGCATCCCGGCGAGGCGACGTTCCCCGTCTCCTGCCTCGTGGTGAAACGCGGCGGGATGGTGGTGTTCTGTGCCGGCACCTCGGGCTACAACATCACGTTCGACGCCCGCTACGTGTGGATGCGGCAGAAACGCGTGCAGGGCTCTCACTTTGCGCATCTGAAACAAGCCAGCGCCGCCAATCGCTTTGTCATGGACCGCCGCGTCGATCCGTGCATGAGCGACGTGTTTCTCTGGGACAAGATTCCCTACGCGCACGAGCTTATGCGCACTAACCGCCATAAGCCCGGCAACATGGCGGTGCTGGTCAACGCGCCGCGTCCCGGCCTACGCAATTTCGACGACGTGCTCGAAGCTGCGTCGCTTCCGGAACTCAATCGGCAATCCTCACGATTTTGAGCACGGCGCGTACTCTCCCGCCCGCGCCCGGGCGATGCACGCATTAAGTTCGCCGCCGAGGATGAAGATCCAGGCGGTGAAGTAGAGAAACACCAGGGCGATCATCACCGACGCGAGGCCAGCATAGTAGGTCTGGTAGGCGCTGGAATACTTGGCAATGTAACGGCCGAACCCTATGCCGCAGATGAGCCACAGCGCCAGGGTGGCGATGATGCCCGGCCAGACTTCGCGAAAGCGGCGGCGCCCTTTGGGCAGGAACATGTGCAGAATGGTGAGAGCGATTGCCAGCAAGACCGTCGCGAGGCCGACACGCGCGAAGTTGTAGCTGGGCTCAAGCGGTTCGAGCCAGGGCGCCCGTGCCAGCGCCTTTTGAAAGAGGAAAGGCCCGAGCACGACAAGAAAAGCCAGCGCCAGTAAGCCTACCGCGCTCACCAGCACATAGCCGATTGACTCGAGCCGCAGCCACCACCAATGGCGGGTTTCCTGGATTCCATAGGCTCGGTTTAGCCCGATGCGCAGGCTCTCCACGCCGCTCGAAGAAAAATAGAGCGCAAACACAGCGCCGAGTGTGAGCACGTCGCCGCGTGCCGAGGTCAGAACGTTGTGAATCTGATCCGCGATCGAAGACGAAACCGCCCGCGGCCAAGTGGCAACGATGAGGTGTGCCACCTCGTTCGCGAGGTCGCGCGAACCGAAGAAGCCCGCGAGGGCCGTCACCAGGATCAAAAACGGGAACAACGCCATCAGCGTCGACAAGGCGATGTGACTCGCAATCGCCCAGCCGTCATCGGCATTGAAGCGATAGAAGGCATCGATCACGACGCGAAAGCAAAGACGGACGGTTTTCAACCGCAACGGCCTCTCGTGGGAACCGTGTACTCATAGCACGATCCCGCGCCGCGTGGCCCGCTGCGTTGACACGCTGGGGTGCTGCCAGAAATGCAGTCCGAGGTACTTGCGCTGATGACTTCGAGAAACTACGCCGCCTGCACTTCGGTGAGGAAGCGGCGCACTTCACCTTGTAGATTCTCGGCCTCGATCGACAGCGCATCGGCGAGCGCCTTCACATCGGCAGCATTGGAGCGCGCGCCGGTGCTTGCACCGGCCACGCGGCTCATGGCGTCGGCGCCTGTGCGCGCCTCCAAGGAGGCGCGGTTGACGCCTTCCGCGATCGAGGACACCGCGTTGTTCTGCTCCTCGACAGTGGCGGCGACGCTCGCCGCGATCGCCGACATGTCGTCGATAATTGTGGAGAACTTCTCGATCGCCTGTGCCGCATCGGCGGTCGCCGCCTGGATCGAACCGATCTGCGAGGCGATATCTTCG
>JASHVC010000372.1 GCA_030039655.1 Xanthobacteraceae bacterium
ATGGTCGGCCTCGACGAGCGCTTCCAGGTCATGGCGGCTCCCGGGCTCCTAGATTCGCAGGCGCACGGCCAGCGCGTTGCCGCGGTCCCAGAAGTTCGAAAGCTGATGCTCAGTCTCGGAGCCGACAAGGGCTTGCACGGCGTAGGACTGTTCATGGCCGAGCAGTCGGTGCTCGTATCTAGAATGCCGCTGCGCCATCTCACCGACTTCAAGGGCAAGAAGATCCGGATTTTTGCCTCGCAATTCCAGAGCCAGGCGTTCGAGCGGCTTGGCATCACGCCGGTGGCGATGTCGCTCGGCGATGTCCTGCCGGCCATGCAGCAGGGCGCAATCGACGGCGCCGTTACCGGAATCGGGCCGGTCGCCAACTTCCACATGGTCGATGCGGCAAAGTTCGTCACACAAACGGGCCAGCCGGCGATCTTCCTGGTCGCGGAGACCAACAAAAACTGGTTCGAATCCTTGCCTAAGGACTTGCAGGAGATTGTGGAGAAGGACGCTGCAGCACAAGACGTGGTCATCAATCCCTACGCGGTCCAGCAGGTAAAAGAGGCCGAGGCCAGCTTTACCTCCGCCGGCGGCGAACTGATCAATCTGCCGCCCAATGAGCAGGCCGAAATGATGAAAACAATCTCGAGCGTCGCCCCGGACGTGTCGAGTAAGAACCCGGCGGTTGCCGCCACCTATAAGATCATAGCGGACGCCGCGGCGCGCACGCGACAGTCTCCGAGCCAGTGAATCCTCAGCCGCCGCTATGGCGCGGCGGCCTGATTGTTCTGCTGCCTCGGTTGGCACGGGGGAGTTGGGATCATGATCGTCAGGGAACGTGCAGGCGCGGCGCGCACCGGTGCAGCTGCGTTTGTCTGCTTGCTGGCGGCGACGTTCGCCGCGGGCGCAGCTGACGACAAGCCCTACGTGATGAAGATCTCCCTGGCGACGCTGAACGATGTGCCGCACCAGTACGCCAAAAATTTTGCCGCCGCCGTGGAGAGAGATTCAGGGGGCCGTATCAAACCGGAGATATACCCTGCAAGCCAATTGGGATCGGTGCAGCGGCAGATCGAAGGCGTGCAGTTCGGCGCCATCCAAATGACGGTCCTTCCGCCGGAGTTTTATGCCGGCATCGATGAACGGTTCGAGGTTTTGACCACGCCCGGACTTGTCAAGTCCATGGCCGACGGACAACGCCTCGCTGCCAATCCGCAAGTGCGCGATCTGATGCTCGGCCTTGGCGCCGACAAAGGCCTGCATGGCGCCGCACTGTTCATGGCGACGCAGTCGGCCATTGTCGCCAAAACTGCCATTCGTCACCTTGCTGACCTCAAGGGAAAAAAGATCAGAATCTTCGGCTCGCAGTTTCAAAGCGTGGCGATCCATCGACTTGGCGCAGTGCCAAAGCCAATGACCTTGGGCGATGTCTTGCCGGCGCTTCAGGACAATGTCATCGACGGCGCCATCGCCAGCATCGCCATTTTCAATGCCATGCACTTCGAGAATGCGGCAAAGTACGTCACCGAGACCGACCAGCCCGCAACCTTCGTGACGGTCGAGATCAGCAAGAAGTGGTACGACTCGCTGCCCACCGATTTGCAGCGGCTGCTCGATAAGGATGCCGCCGCAGAGTCGGTCGCGATCAATTCGGTGGCCGACCAAATCAACGACCAGGCGCGTAAGGCATGGACGGCCAGCGGTGGCGAATTGATCAGCTTGCCGCCCGACGAAAAGTCTGCGTTGCTCAGAATCGTGGCGGGCGTTGGCGACGAGGTTTCGAACGCCAGGCCGCAACTGACCGCAGCTTACAAAATAGTCACCGATGCGGCGAAGTGAACGGGCCGCGAGGGGAGATTTTCATTGTCGCCGAAGCGGCGATCATCTAACGTTTGTCGTGGACGGTCGAATGGGATGCGGTCTTAGGCTGGGGGCCGTTCCGCCAACAAAAAAAGCCGGGCTGGGAATTGCTGCCTGATTGCTGCGCTTCCACGCAGCAACGACGCCGACAGGGAGGAATACATGCGCTTCGAGGATCGTGGACTCCTCGCGCTGGCGACCTTCGCCGCCGCGGCGTTCATCTTGTCACTCGCGCTGACGATCCGCACCGCGGCGGCACAGGACAAGACCTACGTGATGAAGATCGGCACGCCCACCGTCAACGATACGCCGGAAGAATTTACCCGCGGCTTTGCCGAGATGGTGGAGAAGGATTCGGGGGGCCGCATCAAAATCGAGCTTTATTCTGCCAGCAAGCTCGGCTCAATGCCGCGCATGATCGAGGGTATGCAGTTCGGTTCGATCGAATGCGCGATCATTCCGCCGGAGTTTTTCGTCGGGGTGGACGAGCGCTTTGAGGTGTTGGCCACGCCTGGCCTGCTGGATTCCCTTCCGCACGGACAGCGGCTCGCGGCGCAGCCGGACGTGATGAAGCTGATGCTGGGGCTGGGCGCCGACAAGGGGTTGCACGGCATCGGCCTTTACATGGCACTCCCCTCGGCACTCGACGCGCGAACGCCGATCCGCCACACTGCAGACTTCAAGGGCAAGAAAATCCGCGTCTTCGCCTCGAAATTCCAGACCCAGGCCTTCGAACGGCTCGGCGCGACGCCGGTCGCCATGAGCCTCGGCGACGTCTTGCCGGCGGTGCAGCAGGGCACCATTGACGGTGCTATATCGGGCATCACGGTGTTCAATGCCATGCACTTTCAGGACGCGGCCAAATACGTGACCGAGGTCAACCAACCCGCCATTTTCCTCGTCGTCGAGGTCAGCAGGCGGTGGTACGACTCCCTGCCTAAGGACCTGCAGGAGATTATCGATCGCGACGGCGCCGCGGAATCGGTGGCGATCAATCCGTTCGCGGCCGAACTGCATGCCAAGGCGCGCAAGTCTTGGGTGGAGAAGGGTGGCGAACTCATCAGCCTGCCGCCCGATGAGCAGGCCTCGATGATGAGCATGCTGGCAACCATCGGCGAGGACGTGGCAAAGAGCAAGCCGGACCTGTACCAGGCCTATAAAGTTGTGACCGAGGCTGCTAAGCGAACACGGCAGGGGCCAAGCCAGTGACCGGGGCCCACGCCCGCAACGCGGCGCAGTAAAAAGGTGCAAGAGGTCCATTCGTGATCGAGGCGATCCACAAAGGAGTTCATTGGCTTCTGACGTTCACGCGCTCGGTCTCGGCGATCTGCCTGATCGCCAGCGTGATTATCAACTTCACCAACATCATCGGCCGTTACTTCTTCAACGTGTCGATTCCCTGGGCCGAAGAGATCATGCTCTTCCTCATGGTCGGCTGCGTCTTTACCGGCTGCTGCGCGGTCGCGTGGGAGGGTCGGCAGATCCGCATGGACGTGCTGATCTCCATGATGCCGCCGAAGATAAAGGACTTCTTCACGCTGCTGTCTGAGCTGGTGCTGATCGCAGTCGCCATCGCGGTTACCAAGTTCGCCTGGCCGGTGATCACCCAATTGGCGGCGTTCGACGAGCGTAGCCAAGCCGCAAACTTTCCCCTCGTCATCCCGCAGGCGATGGTTCCGATCGGCTACAGCCTGATGGCGCTTTTGGTCGCGATACGGTTGCTGACGCCGCGGCGGCCGGCCACTCCGGGCGGCACAGACGCGGCACATCACTGAGGCTGGCGGCGACCATGGCCTATCTCATCTATTTCGGCCTGCCAGTCGTTCTGCTTGCACTGGGTTTTCCCATCTTTCTGATCCTCCTGGTGACGGCGATCGTCGCGGTGCTGACGGTCACCGACATTCCGACTGACGCAATCCAAACCTACATGTTCGGCAGCCTGGACAATTTTCCGCTGCTTGCTGTGCCGTTCTTCGTGCTCGCCGGCGAGATCATGGCGCAGGGTGGCATCGCGCGGCGCATCATCAACATGGTGATGGCCATCGTGGGCGGCGTGCGCGGCTCGCTCGCCGTAACCACGGTGGCGGCGTCCGAACTTTTCGGGGCCATGTCGCATACCGCCGTCGGCACCGTCGTGGCCATGGGCCGCATGATTTATCCGTCGCTCAAGGACGGCGGCTACAACGAGCGCTTTGCGGTGGGCTTGATCGCGTCTTCGGGCGCGATCGCGGTCGTCATTCCGCCGTCAATCGCGATGATTCTGTATGCGGTCTCGGCCGAACAGTCGGCAGTGCAGCTGTTCACCGCGGGAATCCTGCCCAGCATTCTCATTGGCGTCATCGACGCCGCCTTCGTCATGACTTATGCCAGGATCAAAGGCGTCCCGCTCGGCGCCAAAGCTCGCTGGGAGACCATCTGGAAAACCAGCAAAGAAGCGAGCTGGGCATTGGGTACCCTCGTGGTGATTTTCGGCGGCATTTATGGCGGCGTGTTTACGCCAACCGAGGCCGCCGGTGTGGCCGTCATCTACTCGCTGTTCGTGACCATGGTGATCTATCGCGAGGTCGACGTCTTCCGCTTCTGGAAGATATTGGTCGATTCGGCCTTCCTTATCTCCCAGATCCTGCTCATCGTGACCTCGGCCGGTATCTATTCGTGGCTGCTGACGACGAGTGGAATCCCACAGCAGATGGTCGACTCCATCAATGCGATGCACATGTCGAAGTGGGAGCTGCTGCTCATTCTCAACATCGG
>JASHVC010000373.1 GCA_030039655.1 Xanthobacteraceae bacterium
AGCCGGCAGGTTTTCGGAAAAATCATCGTCCTGTTCTGATGATCGGACGGCGATCAAAAATTCTGCTCGACGCAACGACCGGGTCGATTGCGGTCGGCTTGATGCGCGCGGTCAGGCGCGTGGATCGCAAGCGCGCTGCAAACTTCGCCGGAGCACTGCTGCGCAAGATTGGCCCTATGCTCAAGGAGCATCGCGTCGGCCGTGAGCAATTGCGCGCCGCCTTCCCCGAAAAATCCGATGCCGAGATCGAAAAGATCCTCGCCGGCGTCTGGGACAATCTCGGCCGCGTTGCCGCCGAGTTCGTGCATCTCGACGAAATTGGCGGCGTCGAAGAAGGAATGAACGGGCTGGGTGCAGTCGCCCTGGGGCCGGAGACGACCGAGCGGGCCCGTCGCGTCCTTAACAGCACTCAGCCGCGACTCATTTTCGCATGTCATCTCGCCAACTGGGAGATCTCGGCAGTCGTCGCCAAGAAGTTCGGCGCGGACACCGCGGTCCTTTACCGGCGGCCCAATAACGCGGCGATCAGCGACGCCATCGTCAAGATGCGCGTCGGTGTGATGGGACAGATGATCCCGACCAATCTCAGCGCGCCGGTACGGCTCGCCCATCTACTGCAATCGGGCGTGCACGTGGGAATGCTGGTCGATCAGCATTTCACCAAGGGCGTCGATGTGACCTTCTTTGGGCGCACGTGCAAAGCCAATCCGCTCATCGCCCTGCTCGCCCGGCAGGTCGAGTGCCCAATCCACGGCATGCGCGTCGTCCGCCTCCCCGACGGCGACAGCTTTTGGGGCGAGATGACCGATCCGATCGATCTGCCGCGCGATGCCGATGGCCGCGTCGATATCGGCGGCGCCATGCAGGCGATCACGACGGTAATCGAAGGCTGGGTACGCGAGCACCCCGAACAATGGCTTTGGTTGCATCGA
Organism: Xanthobacteraceae bacterium; assembly: GCA_030039655.1. Next base: position 933 of record JASHVC010000373.1, read on the forward strand.
CGATGGCGTTGAGGCCGCTCGGCCGGCAGACGAGATCGACGCATCCGTAGTGGCCAATATCTGAATAACGTGTTGGCTGCGACAAACACGTCCACCTGCGCCCTATGGCGAAGAAAAAAATCTGCTACTCTGGAGCGCATCGGCAAGGCGTGTCAGGACGCGCGTGACGCGCCAACAAAAAATAGCGACCGCCACGGAGGACCCGCCCATGAAGAAGCTTCTGCTTGTTCTCATTACCACCACCACAGCCCTGTTCAGCGCGGCGCTCTACGCCGAAGATTATCCGACGCGGCCCATCACCATCGTCAATCCGTTCGGTGCCGGCAGCGCCAGCGACACTCTCGACCGCATCATCGGCGACAAGCTTGGTCCCGCGCTCGGACAACCCATCGTGATCGAGGACCGGCCGGGTGCGGACGGGGCCGTGTCAGCGGATTACGTCCATCACGAGCCAGCGGATGGTTATACACTGTTGATGGCCACCAACTCGCCGCTTTCCGCCGACCCGTTCATACACACGATCCACTACGATCCGTTGAAGGATTTTGTGCCGATCACGCGGGTGGGCAGCTTCACACTGATGCTGGTGGTCAATCCAAAGCTGCCGATCCACTCGCTGCAGGAACTGGTCGACTATGCCAAGGCCCATCCCGGCGAAGTGTCATTCGCCAGCGGCAACACCGCCGGCGTTGTCGGCGCCTTCACGGTGGCTAAATGGGCTGGAATCAAAATCGTGCACGTGCCCTACAAAACAACGGGACCGGCGCTCGAAGACATCATGGCCGGCCGCGTCTCCGCGATGTTCGCCGATTTCACGACCGCCATGCCGCATGTCAAATCAGGGGCGCTGCGTGCGCTGGCTATTTCGCGCATCAAGCGCAGCAAGCTTTATCCCGACTTGCCGACCATGGATGAGGCCGGACTCAAGGGCTTCAACCTCGACGCCTGGGCTGGCCTCGTCGCGCCGGCCGGCACGCCGCCGGAGGTGGTGACCAAGCTCAACGGCGCGTTGCGCAAGGTCATCGACAGCCCGGATGTGCAGGCGAAGTTCACGAACGTCGGCTTTGAGGGATTTTCCTCAACTCCCGAGGAACTGGGTGACTACATCAAGGCCCAGCTTGCCGAATGGAAGAAAATGGTCGAGGACGCCAACATCAAGCCGGATTAAGCGCAAGTCACTCGCCCGTTTTCACCTTCGTCCACATGCGGTTGACGAGGCGCTGCGTCCGCTGGTCGTGGGCGATGATGGTGAAGAGCTTCGCCATGGTCGCATCATCGGGATAGATGGTGCGGTCGTTGAGGATGTCTTTGTCGATGAGCGGGCTCGGCCGGTCGCCGTTGGCGTAGGAAACGAAATTGCTGTTCCGCGCCGCAACCTGAGGTTCAAGCAGATAGTTGATGAGCTGGTTCGCCTCAGCGACGTGGGGTGCGTCCTTGGGAATTGCGAGATTGTCGAACCACAGCGGAGCGCCCTCCTTCGGGATCGCGTACTCGATGTCGATGCTGCTCTTGGCCTGTTGCGCCCTCTTCCGTGCCTGCTTGACATCGCCGGAATAGCCGAGCGCCAGGCAAATCTCCCCGGTGGCAAGGGCGTTGATGTATTCGGAAGAATGAAACTTGCGCACATACGGCCTGATCTTGGTGAGGACGGCCGCGGCTTTCTCCAGATCGGCCGGGTTGCTCGAATTGGGTTCGAGATGCAGATAACGCAGAGCCGATGGCACGATATCGTCGGATGAATCAAGAAAATGGATGCCGCAATCCTTGAACTTGGCGATCTTGTTCGGATTGAATACGTCGTCCCAGCTGTCGATCGCCCCACCCGGCCCGAGAACACGCTGCGCGTCTTTCACGTTGTAACCTATGCCCGTCGTCCCCCACATGTAATTGACGGCGTATTGATTGCCGGGATCGTAGGCCGCGAGGCGGCTGGCGATCTCCGGCCATACGTTGACCAGATTGGGCAGCTTTGACTTGTCCAACTTCTGAAAAATACCGGCGGCGATCTCTCGCGCCAGAAAATAGCCGGTGGGCACGACGACGTCATAGCCCGATTGCCCGGCCAGCAGCTTAGCCTCCAGCGTGTCGCTGGAATCAAAGGTGTCGTAGCGGACCGCGATGCCGGTCTTTTTGGTGAATTCGTCGAGAACGGACGGGTCGATGTAGTCCGACCAATTGTAGACATTGACCACGCGCTGCTGCTGCGCTGTGGCGACGCCGGGACATGCGGACAATACGGCGACGAGCGCGAGGATGATGCCACTCGCTAGGGCAACCCGGTGCTGGATTCCCGCCTTCGCAGGAATGAGCGGGAATGATTTCAGCATGGCAGGAGAAATAACCTCAGGTCTCGGTCGGCAGCCCGGCGGCCTTCCAGGCCAGGATACCGCCGGCGAGATGGGAGCCGTAGTCGAAGCCCTGCTCCTGCGCGGCGAGCGACGCCGTCACGGAGCGGCGGCCGGAGCGGCAGGCAAACACGACCTCGCGCCCGGGCGGCACCGCAATGGCGGCCGGGTCGAACGCCGACAGCGGCTCCAGCACGGCGTTCGGAAAGCGCTCAACCGCTGTTTCGTTCGGCTCGCGCACGTCGACGAGCACCATGCGGCCTTCGGCCAGCCCACGCGCCACCTCTTCGGCCGTCAGATCGCGTACTGCCGGCTTGTCACCAGCCTGGTCGGACATTGCCTATCTCCTGAGTGAGCGACAAACAACAGGTTGCGCCGATGGCTCCTAGAATCAAGAGGCGCTTACGCGTCTGATCGCTCCCACGTGTCGTTTCGACACGCGTGCGGCGGGCTCAACCTGCCTCTCCCCCCGTGACCGCCGCCGAAAAAAGCCGCACAATGCGGACAACCATAGCGGACCTGACAGCCGTACCAATCCCAAGGAGACAGCCCATGCGCGAGATCGGCCACTTCATCGGCGGCAAAGAGGTGAAGGGGACATCGGGACGGTTCGGCGACGTATTCAATCCCAACACCGGCGAGGTGCAGGCCAAGGTCGCCTACGCCAAGCATTCGGAAGTCAAGCACGCCATTGCGGTCGCCGAGGCGGCGCAGCCGGCCTGGGCGGCGATCAATCCGCAGCGGCGCGCGCGGGTGATGATGAAATTCCTCGAACTGGCGCAGAAGGAGTACGACGCGCTGGCGCGGCTGTTGTCCTCTGAGCACGGCAAGACCTTTACGGACGCCAAGGGCGACATCCAGCGTGGCCTCGAAGTGGTCGAGTTCGCGTGCGGCATTCCTCATCTGCTCAAGGGCGAATACACCGAGAGCGCCGGTCCCGGCATCGATCTTTATTCGCTGCGCCAACCGCTCGGCGTCGTCGCCGGCATTACGCCGTTCAATTTTCCGGCCATGATCCCGTTGTGGAAGGCGGCGCCGGCTTTGGCCTGCGGCAATGCCTTCATCCTCAAGCCTTCGGAACGCGATCCGTCGGTGCCGATGCGGCTTGCCGAGCTATTCCTCGAAGCGGGTCTGCCGCCCGGCGTGCTCAATGTAATCAATGGCGATAAGGAAGCGGTCGATACACTCTTGACCGATCCGCGCGTCAAGGCAGTCGGCTTCGTCGGCTCGTCCGCCATCGCCGAATATGTTTTTGCGACCGCCGCCGCTAACGGCAAGCGGGCGCAGTGCTTCGGCGGCGCCAAGAATCAAATGATCATCATGCCCGACGCCGACATGGACCAGGCAGTCGATGCGCTGATCGGCGCCGGTTACGGCTCCGCCGGCGAACGCTGCATGGCGGTGTCTGTCGCGGTACCGGTCGGCAAGAAAACGGCCGACGCACTGTTGGAAAAGCTCGTACCGCGCGTCGAAAGCCTAAAAATCGGTCCGTCCACCGACGCGCAGGCCGATTACGGCCCTATGATCACGCGCGCACACCTGGAAAAGGTCAAAAGCTACGTCGACCTTGGCGTCAAGGAAGGCGCCAAGCTCGTGGTCGATGGCCGTGGCTTCAAGCTTCAAGGCTACGAGCACGGCAACTTCATGGGCGGCTGCCTGTTCGACCACGTCACGCCCGACATGCGCATCTATAAGGAAGAGATTTTCGGCCCCGTCCTCTCGGTGGTGCGCGCCAAGGACTATGAGGAAGCGGTGCGGCTGCCGTCAGAACACGAATACGGCAACGGCGTCGCCATCTTCACCCGTGACGGCGACGCCGCGCGCGACTTCGTCAATCGCGTCGAGGTCGGCATGGTCGGCGTCAACTTCGCCATTCCGGTGCCGCTGTCCTACTACACGTTCGGCGGATGGAAGCGCTCGGGCTTCGGCGACCTCAACCAGCACGGCCCCGACTCGATCCGCTTTTACACGCGCACCAAAACAGTCACGGCGCGCTGGCCGTCGGGCGTCAAGGAAGGCGCCGAGTTCGTTATTCCGACGATGAAATAACGCTCGGCGCGCTTAGCTCACGCAGGCGCGCTCGGAAGCAGAGGCGTCCGGGTTGTTGTAACGGCACTGGCAGCGTGGCGGGCGATCCAGCACCGAAATGGTCACGCTGGTGATGCGGTCCTTCCGGACCTCGATGTTGCAGAGGTCTGTCATGGTGCCGGCAAAGCCGTCGACTTGCAGCTTCAGCGTCCCCACTGGTTGGCGCAGCACGGTGCTGCCCTTCTTGATCGATTCGAGCTTTGCCGAATCGAGGTACAGGGTGGCCGCCGCGACTGGCGTCACCGGCACAGTCTTGATTTCCACATAGCCGACGTCGCTCGACGGCCGACAGGCGACAATCACGGCTCCGACGACGGCGGCCGTCGCCAGGACGCCGAACACGCGGGACACGGTCGCGCTCATGGTTTGCTCTCTCAGGCCCCCGGCGGCTTGATGCCGCCGATCAGCTTGTTGAGCTGGTTCGAGGCATCGCGGATATCGTGCGACAGGCTGCGGATGACCTCGAGCGCTC
>JASHVC010000374.1 GCA_030039655.1 Xanthobacteraceae bacterium
TTTATCAATGCCTTGGTATCAACGGTCGCATTTCCATTCTGGGCTTATTTGATGGGCGCGGTCGCCTTTGCCAAATACCAGGATGGGAACCTGGCGGCCATTCTTGTGCTGACCTTCACGGCGATCAGCGGCCTCGTTTCGCCCCTCCCGCGCCGCAGGTCGAAAAAGAGCAAGCGCGAGCGGCAGGAGGCTGCCACGTCAAGAGATGGGCCGCGCCTGGTCGAAAGCCTGACCGGCTAAGGCTCCCTCGTCCGGCCCGCTGACCCTCCCTCCCCACGACGGCGGGTCATCGGGGCGGCAATTGCGAGCGCCCCATTTGTGGTGTCATCTGCCTCGACATGGCGGGCAGTCCGACGATTCTTGTGTTCGATTCCGGCCTCGGCGGCGTCACGGTTTATCGCGAAATCGTCGCCGCGCGGCCCGACGCCAATTTCGTCTATGTGGCCGACGACGCGGGGTTCCCCTACGGAGCAGTTGCGGAGCCGGCGCTGGTCACCCGCGTTGCAGCCTTGATGGGCGAACTGATCGTTACCCATGAGCCCGATCTCGTGGTGATCGCCTGTAACACGGCCTCCACCCTGGTGCTGTCGGCGCTGCGAGAAAAGTTCTCCTTGCCATTCGTCGGCACCGTGCCGGCCATCAAGCCGGCATGTGCAGCCTCTGTAACGCGCCGCGTGTCCGTGCTCGGCACCGAAGCGACGGTGGCTCGCGAGTACACCCGCGCGCTCATTCGCGACTTCGCTCAGGACTGCCGGGTGACGCTCGTTGGCTCGCGAAACCTTGCCACTTATGCGGAAGCCGAGATGGATGGCGCCCCGGTCAGTGACCAGGAGCTTCGCGCCGAAATCGCGCCGTGCTTTCGCGACGACGGCGCCCGCACCGATACGGTCGTCCTCGCCTGCACACACTATATCCTGCTGATCGAGCGGCTGCGGCGGCTCGCCCCCTGGCCGGTGGAGTTCATCGATCCGGCGCCCGCCATCGCCCGCCGAGTGACGGACTTGCTGGGACCGGTATCGTCACCGTTCCACAAAGGCTCCAGCCAGGCCATTTTCACGTCGGGGCGAGCGCCAGCGGCGGCGCTTAAGCTGATGCAGCAGCGGTTTGACACTGCAGCGGTTTCCCCCTAGATAGCGCGCGCTACGCGGACCTTGAGGGCCCGCGCAGTGTTTCGCGACCCGCGGTTTTGCTTGGCCGGCGCTTCGGCGCAAAACCTGTCGGTTCTGCCCTTCTGTAGGGGCAAGGACAGAGGAGGGCGCGATCCTCAGCATTATTCAAACCAGCGAGGACGCGAATGACCAAGCGCCACGAGGCGAAGTACAAGATCGACCGCCGGATGGGACAAAACATCTGGGGGCGGCCCAAAAGTCCGATCAACAAACGCGAATATGGCCCCGGACAGCATGGGCAACGGCGCAAGGGCAAGCTGTCGGATTATGGCGTGCAATTGCGGGCGAAGCAGAAGCTCAAGGGCTACTACGCTAACATGTCGGAGCGGCACTTCCGTGGCATCTACGACGAGGCGCGGCGGCTAAAAGGCGATACCGGCGCCCACATGATCGGGCTGTTGGAACGCCGACTCGATACGGTCATCTATCGCGCCAAATTTGTCCCTACCGTATTCGCCGCCCGCCAGTTCATCAGCCACGGCCATATCAAGGTGAACGGGCGCCGCGTCACCATCGCGAGCTTCCGCGTGAAGGTCGGTGATCTGGTCGAGGTGAAGGAAAAGTCGAAGCAGCTGGCGCTGGTGCTCGAGGCGACTGGGCTCGCCGAGCGCGACGTGCCCGACTATGTCGACGTCGATCACTCCAAGATGACCGCCAAGCTTGCCCGTGTGCCGGCGTTCAGCGATGTCCCCTACCCGGTGATGATGGAGCCGCACCTGGTGGTCGAGTATTACTCGCGCTGATAACCACGGCACCACATGGCGCGACCGCGTCAAGGCTTGCGAAGCTAACGGCGGCTATGTTGCGCGACGCGCTCAAGACCGCGTGGCGGCATGCGGTCACCAAAAGGCGCTGAGGTACAGCGCCGAGACTACGAGGCAGTGGCCGGAGCCTTTGTGGCCACGCCCTTGTCCTTGAACACGGACTGCAATTCACCGGACTGGAACATCTCACGGATGATGTCGCAGCCGCCGACGAATTCACCTTTGACGTAGAGCTGCGGAATGGTCGGCCAGTCAGAATAGGATTTGATGCCCTGACGCAGTTCGTCGTTCTCAAGAACGTTGAGGCCTTTATAGGCTACGCCGAGGTAATCGAGGATCTGCACGACCTGGCCGGAAAAGCCGCACATAGGAAACTGCGGCGTGCCCTTCATGAACAGCACAACCTCGTTTCCCTTGACCTCATTGTCGATGAATTGATCGATAGACATTGCAGTTATCCTTGCTCAGACCGCGGGCGAAACCAGCCGCGTCGAATCTCGTCGTTCCGGAACCTGAATATATGTAGCGCAAATCCGCGGCAAAGCCCATGCACCGATGTCGGGTCCTGACGATAAAGTTACGCCGCGGTGTCAGCCTAGCGGGACCGTTCAACAGAGAATGCAATTCCACAGGGATTGGCCGAAACAGAAGGCCGCCGTGATAGGGCCCTCACCTTTCCGGCGTACCGGTCTGCAAGGCCAGCGCGTGCAACTTGCCACCCATTTCGGCCTTCAGCGCGTCGTACACGATCTGGTGCTGCTGGACGCGTGATTTTCCGCGAAATGACTCGGCAATCACCGTAGCCTTGTAGTGGTCCCCATCCCCCGCGAGGTCCTGAATGGTGACCTCAGCGTCCGGGATGCGGGCCCGGATCAGCCGCTCAATGTCACCCGCATCCATCGCCATGGCGCGCCTCGCAGCGTTTATTCCGGCCTGAACTGCATAGAGCCGCAGGCCCGAAAGCGTCAATGCTGCGGGTTACGCTGCTCCAGCCATGTAGGCAGGCAGCCAGGCCTCGAAGCGCTTTTTGAGGTCGCCGACCGGCATGGGTCTGGCCCCATCGACCGTGAGAAAGACGCCGCCGGTCGCGCCGAGCCGCGTTAATTTTATGCCAGCCGCGTTGGCGCGGCGCGCAATGGCGTCGGGATCCTTCGTCGTCACCACATAGCGGCCCTGATCTTCGCCAAACCAGAAGCCGTGGGCGGCAACGCTGGGCGGCGCTTCCAGCACCGCGCCGATGCCCGACGCCATAGCCATTTCCGCAAGGGCGACGAGAAGGCCGCCGTCCGACACATCATGGACCGCCGTCGCCAGACCATTGCCGACAAGATCGCGCACGAAGTCGCCATGGAGGCGCTCGGCAGCGAGATCGACGGGTGGCGGCGCCCCCTCCTCGCGTCCGCAGATCTCGCGCAGATAAAGCGACTGGCCGAGCCAGCCCTGCGTTTCGCCGATGAGGAGAATCGCTTCGTCCTCGGCCTTGAAAGCCAGCGTCATCGACTTGGTGAAATCGTCGAGCAGGCCTACCGCGCCAATGGTCGGCGTCGGCAGGATCGCCTTGCCATTGGTCTCGTTGTAGAGCGAGACGTTGCCGGACACGACTGGGAAGTCGAGCGTACGGCAGGCTTCGCCGATGCCGCGGATGCAGCCCACAAGCTGGCCCATGATCTCCGGCCGCTCGGGATTACCGAAATTCAGATTGTCGGTGACGGCGAGCGGGCGCGCGCCGACGGCGGTGAGATTGCGATATGCCTCCGCCACCGCCTGCTTGCCGCCCTCGTACGGATCGGCCTCGCAGTAGCGCGGCGTAACGTCGGAGGTCAGCGCTAATCCCTTTGGCCCTTCTTTGATGCGCACGACGGCGGCGTCTCCGCCCGGCCGCTGCATGGTGTTGCCGAGAATGACGTGGTCGTACTGCTCCCAGACCCAGCGCTTACTGCACAGGTCCGGCGAGCCGATCAATTTCTCCAGCGCCTCCGCCAGGGCCACGGGCGGCGTGATCGAAGCCGCTTCGATCTCCGGCTGTTTTGCACTTTGCGTGGATGGACGATCGTAGAGCGGGGCCTCATCGCCCAGCTCCTTGATCGGCAGATCGGCCATGACCGCGCCGCCATGCCGGACCACAAAACGCATCGTGGGCGTCGTCTCGCCGACGATCGCGAAATCGAGGCCCCATTTGTGGAAGATGGCCTCGGCCTCTTTCTCCTTCTCGGGCTTCAGCACCATGAGCATGCGCTCCTGGCTTTCCGACAGCATCATCTCGTAGGCGCTCATGCCGGTCTCGCGGCACGGCACCTGGTCGAGTTCAAGAGTGACACCGAGATCGCCTTTAGCGCCCATCTCGACGGCGGAACACGTCAGCCCGGCCGCGCCCATGTCCTGTATGGCGATGACACAACCCTTGGCCATGATCTCGAGGCAGGCCTCGAGTAGAAGCTTTTCAGAGAACGGATCGCCGACCTGCACGGTCGGGCGTTTTTCTTCCGCATCCGCGCCGAACTCCGCGGACGCCATGGTGGCGCTGTGGATGCCGTCGCGTCCGGTTTTCGAGCCGAGATAGACGATAGGCATGCCGACACCCGTCGCCTTGGCGTAAAAAATCTTATCTTTCTCGGCGATGCCGACTGCCATAGCATTGACCAGGCAATTGCCATCGTAGCGGCGGTGAAAACGGACCTCGCCGCCGACCGTCGGCACGCCGAACGAATTGCCGTAGCCGCCGATGCCGGCGACGACCCCGGAGACGAGATGGCGCGTCTTGGGATGCTTGGGCTCACCGAACGACAGCGCATTCAGACATGCGATCGGGCGTGCGCCCATGGTGAACACGTCGCGCAGGATGCCGCCAACGCCGGTTGCCGCGCCCTGATAGGGCTCAATGTAGCTCGGGTGGTTGTGACTCTCCATTTTGAACACGACCGCAAGGCCGTCGCCGATGTCGACGACACCCGCATTCTCGCCCGGCCCCTGAATCACCCATGGCGCCCTGGTCGGCAGCGTGCGCAAATGAATTTTTGAGGATTTGTAGGAGCAGTGCTCGTTCCACATCGCCGAGAAGATGCCGAGCTCGGTGAAGGTGGGCGCGCGGCCGATCAATTTGACGATGCGCGCATACTCGTCCGGCTTGAGACCGTGCTCGGCAATCAGTTCGGGAGTGATCGCGGGTTCGTTGGAGGCCACTGTGCAGGTGTGGTTCGGTGTCACCGTCACGGCCGAGCTCGCCCCGGCCATCCACGTCTCATCTCGGGCATGTAAACTCGCCGATGCCAGGCACAAGGGCGAGCATCACGCAACCCGTCAAGCGGCTTTCTGAAAATGATCCACAAGGCCCGCGAACAGGCCGCGCCCGTCGGTGCAGCCCATGATCGCTTCGACGTGATTTTCCGGATGCGGCATCAGGCCGAGCACGTTGCCGCGCTCGTTGATGATGCCCGCGATGGCGTTCATGGCGCCGTTGTGATTCCAGTTCGGATCGATCATCCCGTCCGGCGAGGAGTAGCGGAACAGCACTCTGCCCTCGCCCTCCAGCCGCGCAACGGTTTCGCCATCGGCGATGTAGTTGCCCTCGCCGTGCGCGACCGGCACGCGGATCACCTGCCCGGCATTGTAGCCGCGGGTAAACGGCGTGTCGGAGCGCTCGACCCGCAGATACACATCGCGGCAGATGAAGCGAAGCTGGGCGTTGCGCATCAATACGCCGGGCAATAGTCCGGCCTCGCAGGCGATCTGAAAGCCGTTACAGACCGCCAACACGAGACCGCCCTTTTGCGCGAACGCGCGCACCGCATCCATGATGGGCGCCCGCGCCGCAATGGCGCCGCAGCGAAGATAATCGCCATAGGAGAAGCCACCTGGAATGACGACGAGGTCGGTGCCCGCCGGCAGTTCGCTTTCGGCATGCCAGACCATCGCCGGCTCGCGCCCGGACGAAAGCTTGAGCGCGCGCGCCATGTCGCGCTCGCGATTGATGCCGGGAAAGACGATGACGGCGGATTTCATCCCGTCACCTCGATCCGGTAATTCTCGATCACGGTATTGGCCAGCAGCTTTTCGGCAGCGTTTTTCAGCGCCGCCTCGGCGCTGGCGCGATCGGTACCGTCGATCTCGATGTCGAACACTTTGCCCTGACGGACGCTCGCGACCCCGCCTACGCCCAGCGATTTCAGGGCGCCCTCGATGGCCTTGCCCTGCGGGTCCAAAATGCCCGATTTCAAGGTGACGGTGACGCGAGCTTTCATCGCGCTTTCAATATGGATGAATCGCCGCAACCGCAACCGGGCGGCGGCGCTAGTGCACCGGCTGCTTCGCCTGCTCGAAAAGCTGCCCGTAGCCCGCGACCTGGCCGCTTTCACCCACCAACCGCATGGCCGCCCAGAACGCCGCCGTTGCCGACGACACCACGGGAATACCGTGCCGGACCTCGAGCGGCTTCGCCACCCCGAGGGTGCGCAAGCCGCCGCACGAGATCAGAATTCCCTCGGGTTTGTCCGCATGCTGAACCGCGCTGTCGCTGAGCGCGATGATGTCCGCCTCGCTCTTCTTGCTCGGCCCGCCGAATTCCAGCAGGTCGAAACACTCGAGCGAGAGCACGTCGATGTCAGCCGCGGCTAGAAGCTCCTTCAAGCGCCGGTTGACGACATCGCTGTAAGCAGTGGCGACCGCCACGCGCTCGGCGCCGACATCGCGCAAGCCATCGATGATGGCTTGGCTCATGGTGCTGACCGG